>JAYUVL010000409.1:0-7611 GCA_043754075.1 Cytophagales bacterium
GATCTCAGGAGAAATTGCCATCAAAGTGAGTCGGATGCTCCGGGAAATGTCAAAACGCCACCAATTGTTCGTGATCAGCCACTTGCCCCAAACGGCCGCCAATGGCGATTGCCATTATTTCGTTTACAAGGACAATTCGGCGGAACGCGCCATTAGTCGGATCAAAAAACTGACCAAAGAAGAGCGCATCAGCGAAATTGCCCAAATGATAGGTGGAGCCAATCCCAGTGTCACAGCGGTAAAAAATGCCAAAGAACTATTGGCCATGTATTAAGATTGGCCATTGAACCATTGTTATTGACTAGATTGTATATGCGAAAATGGATTGACTTTTTTACGAGTCGCCTATTAATGGGCTTGGTGATGCTAATGGTGGTAAATGTCCTTTGGCAAATAGGGTCGCGTTACCTGACCAAATCGCCCAGTGGGTTCACCGATGAACTGGCCGGATTCCTCCTCATTTGGGTGGGGATGCTGGGCGCGGCCTACGCAACAGGGCAGCGGTTGCACTTGGCCATTGACCTGTTGCCCCGCAAGGTGGGCGAGCGCCAACAACGCGTATTTAATGTGGTGGTCAACTTGCTGGTGCTGATCTTCGCCCTGGCCGTGATGGTGATCGGCGGGATCCGGCTGGTGTACATCACCCTTTCACTCAACCAATTGTCCTCGGCGCTCCAAGTGTCCTTGGGCTATGTCTATGCCATTATCCCAGTCAGTGGCCTGCTGATCATTTATTACAGCATTTTAAACATGTGGGGCAACCCTTACCGGGAATCAAGCTTAGATCTAACGAATTAACCTATCCAGTCAAACCCTTTTCCGTATGCTTTTTATCATCAAAATATTATCAGTTGCCTTATTGTGCGTAATCGCCCAAGCGTTTTTGCCATGGTGGGGCATTGTGCCCGCGGCGGCCCTAGTGGGACTGATATTCAAGGGAAATGGCTGGCAGGCCTTCTTTTTTGGGTTTTTCGGGGCCGGCCTGCTCTGGTTTGGCTATGCCGAATATATTGACCAACAAACCAACTCCATCTTGAGCAGCAAAGTAGCCGCCCTGTTTTCTCTGCCCAATGGCCTGGCTTTGGCCGGGGTCACGGGTGGGTTGGCGGGCATCGTTGCCGGCTTTGGCTCGCTCACTGGCAATTTGCTGCGCCAATTACTGTTTGTCAAACCCTGACCAACCCACGTTATAGTTCTCGCAATACTGCCAGCGATTTTAGCTCGCCGAAATTCTCGAAATGCAGGGCATAATACTGCAACAGGGCATCGAGCAGCCCGGCCCGGCCAGCGCGGTCAAGGGCCAGCGGACTGGCGTAGGTATCGGTTTGACAGAGCTGATCCAGCGGCCCGGACAACCGATCATGATCAAAAAAATAGCCCGCCATGCCCAGTTGACCCGCGATTTCCCCCGCACTTTCGGCCCCAAAACCCATGAGACGGGCCAGTCGGAGCAGAAACAGGAGGTGAAAATTTTCAACTTGATGACTTTGTTGATCCAACTCCACCAAACTTTCGTAGAGGAAACCAAACAGGCCCGCTTCCTCTTTTTCCTCGGTCAACGTTTTGGTCAAGGTCTCGGTGAGCAACAGGCAAATAGTGGACTTGCGGACATCGAACGGGATCGTGGTGAATGGGTAGGCCAGCCTTGCCTCCGAAATGCGGTGCAACTGGCGGCCCTCTTGGTTGTACACCACTAGGTCAAGCAATGTGAGTGGCTGATAAAGCGCCATTTTACTGCCACCCGTTTTGCCCGTGGACTGGTGGCGCACCCCGTTCACCACGTACGATTTGAGCCCAAATGCTTCGGTGAACACCTTGACAATGATGGACGTTTCCTTATAGCGGATAAAAGTCAGGACTAAGCCCCGGGTTTTGTGCAACATTGGCTGGCGCAACAGGTGTTTTGAAGGACTAAATTACGATTTGTTGGGCAACAGGCAACGCCCCCAACCAATCTGCCCTATTTTTGTCCCTCTATTTAGTTTGCCTTTGAAAGCCCGCCCCCCATCTTTTTGGCAGTTTGTTTGGCACTCGCCCACGCTCATGACGTGGGGGAGTTTTTTCACCCGTTCCACTGCCCTGTTCTTGGTATTACCGCTGGCCCTTCAGCAATTTGTGCCGAGCGAAATGACCCTGTGGAACATTCTGCTCCAAGTCACTGGCCTGCAACTGATCATCGATCTGGGTTTCACCCCCACGTTCACCCGGCTGATCGCCTTTGCCCGAGGCGGGGCAACTTCCCTGGCCCACTTGGGCAGCCAGCACCAAGCTCCGGCAGCCCAGCCCAACTGGGGGCTAGTAGTCAGTATTTACCGGGTTATGAAAGTGGTTTATTTACGGTTGGGCTTGGTCTATTTTGGGGTGCTGGCCACCGTGGGCACTTACTACGTGCACGAGGCAGCCACGGGGCTGGCCCACCCCGCCCAAGGCTGGTCAGCGTGGGCCACCATCCTGATCGTATCATTTTTCAGTTTACGCGCCAACCAAACCAAAGCCGTCATCGAGGGGCTAAACTACGTAGCATTGTTGCGCCGATGGGAAATCCTGACCTCCCTGTGCGGGGTGCTGACCACTTTTGCGGTCTTTTATTTTGAGGGCAATATTTTTCAATTGATTTTGGCCAGCCAAATTTGGGTGGTCATCAATATTTGGCGCAACTATCAAATCCTGCACTCTTTGCCCGAGAGCGGCGGGCTGTTTGGCCCAACGGCCAAGCAAGTTGCCTTCGATCCCAACATTTTCCGCCAAGTTTGGTCGGCGGCTTGGCGCACCGGGGTGGGCGTACTGCTCACCTCGGGCACCCTCAAACTGCTCGTGTTGCAAACCACCAAGGAGATACAAGTGGTGTCGGTACTTGAAGCCGCCGTTTTTTCTACCGCCCTGCGAATCATGGACAGCATTTTGGATTTTTCAGTGGCCCCTTTGTATAGCAAACTACCGCGCTTGGCCAGTTTATACGCCAAGGGCGACATGGGGGTTTTTATGGGCATCGCCCGGCAGAGCATGTTGCGCAGTTATTGGGCCTTGGTCATCCCCGTCATACTGGCCGGCGTGGCTGGGCCGGCGGCTTTGGCGGTGCTGGAATCCAACATAGCTTTCCCCGATCTCCAATTCTGGCTATTGTTGGGAATTGCCCAATTTTTGCAACGGTTCGGCGCTTCCCATCTGCAGCTCTACAGCATATCCAATACCATTGTGTGGCACATTGCTGGGGCGGGCAGTGCCATTGTGATGTTGGCTGTGTGGGGCATAAGCCTACCCCACTTCGGAATTTATGCTTATCCCTTGGCGGGAATTGCGACTGCACTCCTTTTCTATGCGTGGTACTGTGCCAACAAGTCCTATCGCTTTTTTGGCTTGCACTTCTGGACTTTTGAGCCCACCGTTTCTTTCTTGCCATTTATATCACTCCTAACTTCCACTGGGCTTGTATATGGGGGAATTAATGTGCAAATTGCCCCTAAATGGGCAATTGAAATTTGGACGATGTTGCGGGACGGGTTATGTCATTTACTCTGCAATTAGCAACAATGCGCTACTAAAAGCCCTTGGTTGACTTACCGGGCGCAACCTATCCTTTTATGTTCGCCATCGTTTGGTTTTGATTCTTGGTGCTACTTGCTCGTGTATGGCTCATTCCACAAAGATGTAATGATGCTAACTTTGATATTTTTTACCTGTTTCAGCAATTCATGCTGCGCTTAGTTTTTTTGGTTTCTTGGTTTCACTTGTCGACCATTGGCTATGGCCAACGGTCGACGCGCAATGATGCCCCAAAATCACGATCTGCCACGATGGACAGTCTCCACCGGTCATTGAACGCCACCACTGCAGATACCAGCCGCGTCATTGCCCTTAATGCATTGGCCAGCCACTACCGCAACCATAGTTTCGATTCTTCGCTCTTCTACTCACAAAAAGCCTTGCTGTTGGCCGAAAGCATCCCTTGGGAGCTAGGCATGGGCAATGCGCTCATGTTACAGGGGACAGTGAACAGGATCTTGGGCAAACATCCATTGGCAATGGACCAGTTGCAAAAGGCCATGCCGCATTTTGAAGCGGTCAATGACAATCGGGGCATTGCGTATATTTACAACAATATTGGACTTATCTACCTGCGCGAAGATAAGAAAAAAGAAGCCACCGATTATTTGGCCAATGGGCTGCGCCACGCCAAACTGGCAACTGATCCAGAGGCCATCTCGATTGTGCTCAACAATTTGGGGCTGGCCGTGCGGAACCAACAACGCTATGATTCAGCCATTTATTACTTTCGCGAATCCTACAAACTGGCCCGCTATCGGCAGGATTACGTGGTCATGGCCAACAGCTTGCGCAACATTGGCATCAGCCACCAGTTGGCCGGGCGGATTGACAGTGCGCTGTATTATTTGCCGTTGGCCCGGCAACAATACCAAAATGCCAATAACCCCTTCTCGGAATCAGTGGCCACGCTGGCCATTGCCCGCATTTATCTCCAGCAAGGCAAGTTGGCCCTGGCCGAAAGCCTGACCGACAGTGTACTGGCCATTACCTCCAAGCTCAATGCCAAAGAATACATCCGAGACGCGTATCTGTTGCGCTACGAAATTCATAAACAGGCGGGCAGAGTAGCCCAGGCCCTCAGCAATTATGAGCAGTATGTGGCATACAAGGACAGCGTCATTGGCGATGAAAAAGGGCAAATGTTGGCCAATTTTGAATTACAAAAGGCCAAACAACAAAATGAGGAATTGACCGCACAGCAAAAAAACAATCGCTTGCTCATGGCAATGAGCATAGCGGGCCTCCTGTTCCTGTTGGTCGGGGTGCTGATCTTGTGGAGCAACAATCGGCAGAAAAAGCAGGTGTTGCGCCAACTGCTGGTCAAAAACCAAGAAATAGCACAACAATACGCCGCAGCCGACAAGCAACAAGCCGCCATTGTGGAGGCCAACCTGCAATTGCAGACCCAAAACAAAGCCTTGGCCGATCTGAACCGCGAACAAGAGGGCTTAATCAGCATAGTGGCCCATGATCTACGATCGCCCTTTACGCAAGTGCGTGGGCTGGTTCAACTGATCCGCATGGGCGGCCCCCTCACACCTGATCAGGAACAGTGCCTCCAAATGACCGAACGGGCCGCCGACGGAGGAATGACCCTGATCCGGGACATCCTGTACGTGAGCGAGTTGGAAAACAAACAGGCCAACCTAAACATTGAAGCCATCCAGATCAATAGTTGGATGGGGCATTTTTTGCCCAACTATGCTCCGATGGCCGAAAACAAACACATTGAACTCGTCACACTCCCCTCTACCACTGATTTTAATTGCCAGACCGACCAGGCCAGCTTGAAAAGGATATTGGACAATCTGATTTCCAATGCCCTCAAGTTTTCCCCCTTCCGCACCAGTATCACCATCAGGTGGTGGCTGGCGAATGGGGTGGCCTTTTTTGCCATCAAAGACCAAGGCCCCGGCCTGAGTGCCGAAGATCAAGGACGGCTGTTCAACAAATTCCAAAAGCTCAACGCCCGCCCCACTGGTGGCGAGGATTCGACCGGTTTGGGCCTGGCCATTGTCAAAGTGTTGGCAGAACGCCTAGGTGGACAGGTGGAAGTGTCCAGCCAGTTGGGCCATGGCGCCGAGTTCGTACTGTCCTTGCCGCAGTCTGCCATCCTACTCGGGTGAACTTATCCCCGCCATTTGCGTTATGGCTTATATTTTGTGTTTCTGACTAGCTAATGGAAACTACCGACCTGTCACTGCCTCTCAACCGTGAGCTATACGTTTTCCGGCAAGAAAAACCCGATTACGTGGTGTTTATTCCGGGCTTTCTCACCGCTATGATCTTTTTTTGCCTCTCACTCGTATTTGCGGCCAGCTATTCCCGGCCTGGTTTTGTCGCTTTCTTGATCGCTACCGTGCTTACCTCAATCCCGGTAGCGGCAGAATTTTTCAAAAACCAACTGCGCGGCGTTTTGCTCACCCGCGACCATTTGGAGATTGCCCGTGGCTATCAGCCTGAAACTGCGCGCATCTCATTGGAAAACATTGTTCGGGTGGAAGTAGTAGAGTTCAAATTAGAGCAACATGAGCGCCGGACAGTGCTCTTCGCCAAAGAAGCCAAAAAGTTTGGCCCCAATACAAAGTGCGTGATTTATACGACTGGGGGCCAGAAGATTATCTTGGACGCCAAGTATTTCCCCAAGGGCGATTTTGGCCAGTTTTTGGCCCAACTTGAAGCGGCCCGGACTGCTTACCAACAATCACTCGCCCAGAATCCTTACCACAACTTGTCAGCCACTTCAGCAGTAGTGCAACAGATTAATCAGGTCGCCAAAAACAATTACAACCTTTTGCACGAAGACCGCCAACTTGTCCAAGCCATTGAAGAAAGCATGATCGATGCGTATGGAACGCTGTACTCGGTCCGCGATTCTTTCGATCTGGCCCGGATCACCGGCCGCAAGACCCTTTATCAATTCAAAAAAGAGGACGGCAAAAATGCCTACATCTTGGCAGAAGATTTCTTGCCCGATTTGGATGAAGAAACCAAAGAAATTGGCCAGAACCTGATCGATGCCGCCCAGAAAAACTTGGCCCTTGCCACCACCCGGATTGAGTATTACCAAAAGATCGACCGGGAACTGGACAAGCTCCGCAACCGGGAGGCCAGCCGCCGAAAGTTGCAAACGGTGGCCGACAAGCTGCGCGATCTGCAAGAAAAAAATACCAACAAAAGCATTGAGCAATCTATCACCGGCGACCTGACCGCTGAACAGCAATCGATCCAAGAACTGGAAGAACTCTCACAGCGGGTGGCCGGGCTGAACGACCTCGAGCAGTCGCAAATCCTAAAAGAGTACATTTCTCTGTTCGACAAGCCCTAAAATGCGTTATTGCCTATTCGCTGGCTTTTTGGCTGCGCAAAAAGTCGTAGCTTTGTCATCCAGATGAAAGATTACGAGTCATACACGCTCCCCAACGGCATCCGCGTCGTCCATAAGCAGGTTAGCAATACCAAAATTGCGCATTGCGGGTTCATCCTCGATATCGGTAGCCGCGACGAGAAGCCGCACCAGCAGGGCGTTGCCCATTTTTGGGAGCACATGGCCTTCAAAGGCACCGAAAAACGCAAAGCTTACCATATTTTGAGCCGGCTGGAGGACTATGGCGGGGAGCTAAACGCCTACACCACCAAAGAAAAAATCTGCTTCCATGCTTCGGTGCTGGAAGATCAGCTCGGCAAAGCTTTGGAATTATTGGTTGACATTACCTTTTTCTCCATCTTTCCCGAAAAAGAAATCCAAAAAGAACGGACGGTCATCTTGGAAGAAATGTCCATGTATTGGGACGATCCGGGCGAGGCCATCCATGACCACTTCGATGAGCTGCTGTTTCCCGATCATCCACTGGGCAAGAACATCATGGGCACTTCGGCCAGTGTGAATGGTTTTGACCGCGACAGTTTTCTGGAGTTTATCCGACAAAATTTGCACAATGAACGGTTGATTTTTGCTTCGGTAGGCCCGTTGCCCTTCAAAAAAGTGAAAGCAATGGCCGAAAAATATTTTAGCCACGTTCCCCATTATGCTGCCCTGCACCGGCGCGATCCGTTTTCTGGCTA
>JAYUVL010000410.1:0-7733 GCA_043754075.1 Cytophagales bacterium
AAAGAAGAATGTTGCACTATCTTTTGGCCAAGATCGCGCAATTTGGTGATGGAATTCTGGTGATTATCTTGGGTTTCTTTGAGGATGCGATCGCTTTCGGCTATCTTCCTTTGATTTTGGGCCCGCTCGGTTTCCAGCTTATCGGTTTGCTGGCGTACTTGGCCACAGGTGCTGTGTGAGCACAGCCCGATCAAAAGTGAGGTAAGGGGTAGCAACCATTTCATGGGCGCAAGCAACAAATAACAGAACACTTACAAATTTACGATTTTTTTGCGAATCAATATTTGCGGTTTTTCGGAACGGGCTCAGTTTCATCAATAAACTTGCCGGTTTTGGGGCGTACGCGCCGATCCTCGCGCTGTTCTTGTCGGGCCGACTGCCGCAGCTCCCGTTGGGCTTCTTGCTCTTGTTGGCGGATCTGGTTTTGCAAATCTTTCTGGATGCCCGTTACACTGCTCACTATTCCGGAAAATAAAATCCGCGACCAATAGCTAAAAATTGATTTGTTGATCTGCCGCTCATAAAATATGGTGCCCCGCTTTCCGTTTGACAGCATGGATTTGACATTCCGGTTGCGAATGAGCATGTTGGCCAACAGCGCCGTCAGCCGGCTCTTTAAGCTTTTGGCGTCTTGCTTCTTTCGGTCAACGAACGAAAACTTTAAGTCTTTGTAATAAAAGTACATTTTGCCGGTGGCATAACTGCTATCGGCCTGGGCGTTCATCTCAAAATTGAGCATTTCCCCACTTTCCACTTTTACCCGGGCAGTTGGCTCCAGCACTGGGTTTAGGCGGTCAAGGATCAAGTCACTCCCACTGGCCTCTATTTCATGTGCGCCGTTGGGGCTGGTCAGATCAAACTTGACACTCAAGGCTATGTTGGCTTCGTCCATGAGCCGTCCACGCAGGTTCAACAGCGCAAAGCGTGGCTTGCTCTCTACCGGGCGGTTGGTCAGGTGATAGAGGGTGCCGTTGATGCCCGTTAGCCCCACCCTTGCCTCAACGCCCCGGGGAGCTTTGGCGGGGTGCTCCCGGTAGAGCACGGTGCCCCAGTGCGCCTCTACTGTATCAATTGTGATGGGAAAAGCCAGTTGCTGCAAAGCCATAAGGGGCAGTTGCTTCGCTTGGAGACTGATCTTCCGGCTCCGTTTGTCCCGAAAAATCTCAATGTAGATCGAGTCGGCGATCAGGTGCGTGAGCCGCAGCCCTTGACCGGCCAGCAGTGCCGACCAATCCGGTTGGCGAAAGCGCAAGGTTTGGGAATGAAAACGGATATAGTCCCTTTGGCGGACCGAACTGCTCGCATGTTCGGGTTCATTCTCAACGGGCTGAAAACGAACCTCGCTCAGTTTCAATTCGCTTGGCGTGGAGGCGTAATCGCACGCTTCGATTTCGGCGCAATTATCAACATTGGGCAACACCAGCACCTGCCGCCCCGTATGCAATTGCCATTCGCCGGTCATGTGGGCCCGCCCAGCTGCGTCCCATGTAAGATTCAACTGCTCGGCTTGCAAGGAAAGGCTAGGAATACTGTGCAAAAAGGGCAGCCCTTTCGAGAGCAACTGGCCAGTCAAGGCGCCATTGGTCAAGCGCAATGATTTGACCGCAACCCGTTTTAGGTCTCGCTGGCTTGGCTGTGGCTCGCGGCTCGCGGTGCTGTCTTTGTCGGGCCTGGACAGGCTTACAGGCAGGTGCTGCAGGTTCAACTGGCCCATTGGCCCGGCAACATGCAGGCTGTCCATCAACAGTTCCCGTTGGTCCAGCAGTGCCAGCAGTTGGAATCGGCGAACCGATAGAGCGGGCACGTGGATCGTACTGGCCGCTTGGCTCACCCGGTGCGCATACACGAGGTCGCTGGCCCAAATGGCCTGGCCTGGCCCAGATGGTTCGCTCTTCATGTGCGTGTTGCCCAGCGCAATGGACCGCAAACTATCCGTAAATACCGCTTCGGCAAATTGGAGGTCAATAGGGTGCTGGAGGGTTTGCCGGAGCAATTCTTTGGCGTGATCACCGGGTGAAATGGCCACCGAACCCAAACTAAGATTTAATTTACTGATAATCAAAGATTTATCTTGCCAATGATGGGCCAAGTGGGCTTGCCCCAACTCGAAATGCGCCATCGTGAGTGGCTTACCCGCCCAAAATCCGGCCAAGTCAAGCCCCGTTGCTTTGGCAGTGGCAAACCGAAGATCCAGTGGGCCTTGGAGTTGGCCCTCGTTGATCCAAGCTTGCCCCTGGACTTGAAAATAGGCTGCCCCCTTTGCGGCCATTTTCAAGCGATCATTGGCAGTTCTAAACTGAAACCTGCCCAGCGTGATTTCGGCGCCTTCGGTTCTCAGGCCCATTTCCCAAACCGAAGCCGCGCTAAAAGCCTTGCATTCCCATAGTGGAACGGTTGCTGTCAGGTTGTCAATCGCGATCAGCGTGCGCTGATTATGGATCAAGCGAAACTTGCCCCGGTTCAGCCGAAAATCTTGCCCATCCAAACTTTGCAAGGCCCACTTTGCGGGTACGTTGCTAGCCCTAGCTTTGGTCACTGGGTTTGATGTACTGCTCTGATGGATGGTAATATCGGGCCTGGCGCAAGAAAAACTGGCGAAGTGCAGGTGGCCCCCCTTGACAATTTGGGCCAAATCAATCCCCGTGATCGCCACCTTGGGCAGATCGGCCGAGATCTGCATCGGGAAACGACCAGTGCCCAGGGCAACGGGGCGGAGGTGGATGTTTTGCCCAGTGGCCCGGCCAGTAGTGGCCGACCAGTCAAAACTGCTCCCAGTCAGTGACTGGCCACCGCTTGGCCAGTGAAGGTGAAACTGGATAAATTGGGCTGCCGACAAGTGGGATACGACCTGTTGGGGCAAGTCGTCCCATTTCTGGCCCGCTTGCCATTGGACGTCTTGAAACCCAATGCTGGCATTGGTCAATGACAAACTGTCGCCCGTTTTAGGATTTAAATAATGGACGTTGGCCCGGCTAACGCTCAATGAGTGCGCGTCGATCGAAGCCAAAAACTCGCTCAACACAGAATCGGCTGGGGGATTGGCCGGCCCACTAAGATTGGGCGGGCGTGGGCGCCCTGTCGGTGGCACCAGATCAGCTTCCACCCCATCGATCTCCAGTGACCGTATTTTCCACGCCCCATTATCGAGTGCTTGGCGCAGATCAACGAAGGTGAGATCCACTTTGTCCACCGTCAAACGGCGAATGGGCCAAACTTGGCGGCCCGGTTCATTGGATCTAATGGAAATGCCCCTGGCGCCGAGCTTGGCCTGAAGGGAGGAAAGCGTAAATTCATCCAGCCGCAAGGTGTAGGCACTATCGATGAGATAAAAAGTCTGGTTTTTGACCCGCAAATCAAAATCGCGGTAAGTGGGCAAGGTGTTCCAGCCATCATAGCCGGTGGAGTCAAGTTTAAAATCCAACAGTTGGAGATCCACCTGCTCCACTTTGATTTGCGGTTGGAGGCTCTTCTCCAGATTAAAGGCTGCATCGGTCAGCCGGAAATCGTGCACTGAGATTCGGCTGAACAGGGCCGAGAGCGCAGCGGGCACCGCACTCACCACTTTTTGGTCCTTAACGGAGCGGTCAGCTTTGACTTGGTTCACAAATATGTTCGGGTGAACCATTTTTATAGTTTTGATTATCAATACATTGTCATTGTAGGCGCGGGTAAAATCCACCCCTTTGAGCGTAAGTTCAGGCACTCTAATGTCAAAAATGCTTTTATCAGGGTGCAAATACCGGATGTTCCGCCCACCACGGGGATAGAGGTGGAAATTTTTGAACACTATCTGGGCCGAGTCGGTATTGATGGCCAGCCGATCGAAGGTGAACACATGCAGACTGTCGGACAAATAGATTTCTTGGTCCTTGATGGAAAGTTGGAAGGCATCGGTATAGAAAAGCTTGGTGGTATCGGCAGCGGCTTTTTCATCCACCAAAAAGTTTTTCATTGAGAAGGAGACATGGCGGAAAGTTTGGGTCCAATCACCCGATTTCAAATGGTTGGTGAGACAGAACGATGCGTCCTGAATGGCAAAATGGCTCAATTTGAACATCTCCAAATACCGTGAGATAAGTCCGTAAAGGTTACCAGTCTCGCGTGACAACGTGAGTGGCCGATCGCCGGGAAAATTGTCCATGTTGATAAATGGCCGCTGCATCATCACGCCGGTCACTTCTAGCTCCCGCCAAAGCACCAGTTTCCATACGCTGCCCAGGGTGAGCTGGAACTTGGGCAGATGCACATGGTAAATATTGCGGCGCGAAGCAGCTAAGTGATCAATGTTTTCTTCTTTGGGATCAATGGAGAAATCAAAGATGGAAAGTTCCTTTTTCAGAAAATTAAGCCGGATGTCCCCAAAGCTGACATTGTAGAGGCTGCCCGTTTCTTGGACGATCAAGTCGGTGAGCACGTCGGCCACTAATCGATCCACGTAGCGATCCAGCAGTTTATAAGTAGCAAACAAACCTGCTAGGCCCATTATCAACCACACAACCACCCACCGGCGCAAGAACCGGAGCCGGCCTTTTTCGTGGGTAAAATGCTGCCTTTGAAGGAATTTGAACATAGTTTGGTTTATACTTACCCAATTTACTCTAAAAAAACTGATAAATCGCGGACAAAGTGGATCGGACCTAGAAAATACCTACTTGATATTGCAGCACCGCCATTCCGCGCCGATCGGTCTGGGTGATACTGCCATTGGCATTTTGGGTATAAATGGGCCGGAGCTGATAGTCGAGCG
Organism: Cytophagales bacterium; assembly: GCA_043754075.1. Lineage (GTDB taxonomy): Bacteria > Bacteroidota > Bacteroidia > Cytophagales > Thermoflexibacteraceae > JALONO01. The sequence continues at coordinate 4,748 of JAYUVL010000410.1, forward strand.
ATAGCTTGGACTGGTGCCCACCGATAAGCCAATTGAACCCCAGATCCCACATCGCCATCGGATCGGCCAAGCGTTGGTAATTGGCGTATTGCAGGCTTACATACGGCTGGAGTGTCCCCGCGCTGCCCAGCAGTCCATCCTTGAGCTTATAGCCAAGGGCACCATAAAAAATGTGGCCCGTGCCCTCAATGGGAAACGCATTACCGGGCCCATTGAAAGAGCCTCGTCCGGCGGCTGTCCCATTGGCGGGGTTGTTCACCCCCAAATTGCGGATAAAATTAGGCCCGAAATCGTTGTTGAAATAGGTCAGATAAACGGAGATGGCATCGGTGCGGCCAGCTCGGCTGGGCATATCGAGATATGCATCCACGGCTAACAGCCGCATCCCCACCGCCACGGTGTCGCCGCTTTCCCGATACCACATGGCCTTGGACTGGGCCAAAAAACCGGCCCCGATGTTGAATATCCGTTTCTTGCCCAAGTAAGTGCCCGTCGTGTAGGGCGTCAAATTGGCCTCTTGATCCAAAAATTGCCACTGGAAATAGCCCGAAGTTTGCAGTTCGGGCGGGGCCGAGGAGTATGTGGCCACCCGGTCGGGCAATTGGTTGAGCGCAAAGAAGGATGCGCTGGCCGTTTGGGTCACAAATGGCGAGCTCAGCGCCATTCGGTAGTCCAGTTTCCCCAATTTACCCTTCGCATACACGCTCAACCGGCGCAGGAACTGGTCATTCACATCGTTGTTGGCCTGTTCAAACAGCGGTGCATCCATGGTCATGATGCTACCCACGGAGGGGGAAGCGAAGCGCGAAGGGCCCGTCCAGCCGGTCAACCCTCCCCCGATGGACAACTTTTGCTTCGCTATGGCATATTCGCCCACCACATCGTGAAAAAAAGCGCCGGTCTTGCGGGCCGACACGTAGTTGAAATTGTTCTGCCCAAATTGCATGTAGAAAAACACCCGGTCGGAGAGTTGGCCAAACAGTTGCAGTCGGGTTCGGCGCAAGCTGATGTCGAACGTGTGATCTTTCGGGGTGCCAAAAACCGTGCTCCCGGGATTGTTCTGATTCCAGCGCACCCACGTTTGATTGACAAAAGTGAGTTTGACAAAGTGGCTGCCAGCCTCATTGAGCCGGAATTGAACCCCATTTTTGGGATTGATAATCGGGTCTTTTTGATCTTGTGCGAGGGCAGGCAAGCTCAGGGCGAGCAAGCAAATGGCCCGGAACCAGTCTTGGGTACTGAACATCATACTGGGGTTGGCGATCGTTAAAAAAACTGGCTCACATAGCCAAAAATACCATGAGCGAAAAATATCGCCGAAAAGTGACGGGCTCAAAGCTGCAAACGGAATTCGGAGACTTTATGTTTCGCTGGTCCAACTTGTGCAGTTGGCCGCTGGGCAGCAAAGCCGGTTTTGGCCAATGCGCAGCAAACTTTTTGGATTTGGGTCCATCGGGCCAGACCGCTAGCCTAAATGCTCCGATAGTAGTGCCCAGGCAGGGGCCAGTAGCCCAGGCAGACAGAAATTGACTGAAAAGTTTGAATGGTTTGGGAAAAATCGTAATTTACCAGCCGTATTCGCCGGGCACATCGGTAGGATACTCTGGTTTATCGCTACCCCATGCGCTCAAGGATGCTTGCGCCGGCACCGAAAGCAAGATCAATTTCTTTGGTTTTGCGAGGGACGGGCCAAGGTTTTAGTAAACAAACGCAAGGGTTGCGTTTTGTGGGGAGGTTGACATAAAATGAAACAAACAAATGGAAATAGAAAACTTTATTCAGGACTTATTGGGTTTCGTAAATTTGGAAGATGAAGCCCAGAAGAACCAAGTTGCAAGCGTTTGGGCACAACCAATAAACAAGAGAGTTTTGCTTGGTGAAGCCATTGATGGCGTAAAAGCCTTGGAGGTTGTAGAAAATGATCAGGGGCTATGCCTTCGCAAGTTTAGTGTGCAAAGCAATATTTCAAAGTTCAGAGCCGGCGACTATCTGTTGCTTCACACTGGAAATATAGAAACGCCCCTGTGCTACTGCCAAGTTTATGAAGAAAATGGCTTAGAAATGGTTTTGCAAGAGAATGCGCATAAGAACAAGACCATAAAACTAGACTCTTTGAGCACAGCCGATAAATTTATACTGGACAAAGATTTACCTGACATTGGTTGGATAATAAGAGGCGCTATGAAAAGGCTATCCGCCGCCCCCCAGAAACAATCCATTTTTGATATGGTTTTTGGAAAAAGCAGTCCCAAAATTAATGTCAAAAGAAAAATTGAAGCAAAACAACTAAGCAATGACATTGCTTTTAACGAAAAACAACGTAAGGCATTTATCCATGCGTTTTCAACCGAAAACTTTTATGTGATCCAAGGCCCTCCCGGGACAGGCAAAACTTTTTTGTTGGCCCAGATAGCCTATCACTTGGCCATGAAAGGTGAAAAGGTTCTGATCACCTCTTTTACCCATCGAGCCATTAACAATGCCCTTGTGAAAATTGCAAAAATTTTTTCTTACCCTAATCTGATAAAAATAGGTGATTTTCTTCAGGCAGATGATTTGAAATGGGATAATGGAGAAGTTAAAAATATGGAACGAATTAATAACCATTCGTACAATGAAAATGGAGGGGGCATCATTCTTGGCGGCAGTATATTCAACTTGCACACGAGTCGGCTTCAAAACATTGAGTTTGATACCATTATATTTGATGAAGCGGGCCAAATTAGCCTTCCAAATGGTATAGCAGGCATGATGGCAGGGAAAAAGTGTATTTTTATTGGTGACCACAAGCAAATGCCCCCAATCATACAGGGCCAACACAGCCAAGAGTATCTAAAAAAATCAATCTTTGAAACCCTATTTCAGCATAACCCGGGAACCATGCTTGACACTACTTATCGCATGAACCGGGAGATTACAGCGTTTCCCAGCCATCATTTTTACGGTGGGAAGCTCAAATCACTTCCCAAAATTGCAAATGAAAGGC
>JAYUVL010000411.1:0-6481 GCA_043754075.1 Cytophagales bacterium
CCTGTTGAAAAATAGTTTATGAAATTTTTATAAATAAAACACTGAAAATCAGTTCTTTAAGTGCAAATAAATTATAAGCTAATTATGGTCGGGTACTTACGCCCAAATATTTATAACAAATGTGCATAGGTGGGTGCTCGATGTTTGACTTGGTTCTTACCAATAACAGATGGAGTCAGGCACCGAGGTAGATAACCAAAGTCGCAGCATAGGCACATCATATTGAAATCACACCCTACTTTTGTCTTCGTGTCCACCCAGAACTAGGGCAGATAAAAGTCAAAAACGATGTCATTCATGCACTTAAAATGGCCCTTGGGGCATTGGGCATGGCCCAATTTGGAACAGGGCCGGCATTTGATCTTGTTGTTTTCCAGCACCACAAACTTGGTGCGGTAGGGATACATGCCAAAATAGGGAGTTGTATTGCCCCAAATGGAGAACACGGTCTTGCCAAAAGCGGCAGCGACGTGCATCAGGCCAGTATCATGGGCAAACACCACGCTGGACTGCTTTACCAGCGAAGCCGATTGGTTAAAATTGAATTTCCCGCAGGCATTGTAAACAATGGTGCGCTTGCCCAATGCTTCCCAATCTTGATCGTGCTCAAAGGCGTGCTGCTGGTTGAAAAAATTAGCCAGTTCGTCCCCTATGGCCGCGTCTTCTTTGCCCCCGAGCAACACAATCGGACGGTTGATCTTGTCGCACAGTTCGATCATCCGTTTGAGGGGCAGTTTCTTGGTTTCGTAGCTGCCCCCGATCACATAGGCCACATAGCCGCGCCGGTGGCTTGCTGGCAGCCAGTCAAGTTCCACTTCGTCAGCGTAGGGAACAAAGAAATCCAATCCACCTTTGTCCATCCGTACTCCCAACTGCTTGACGGTGTCCATGTACCGCTCAACGATGTGGACATTGGGCAATCGATTGATTTTTAAGGCAGTAAACAGCCATTTCTCTAGGTTGAGTTTGTCAAAACTGAAGGCCTTCGGTTCGACAAAGGGCCACACCGCGCCCAGGGACGCTTTGATCCGCCAAGTGCGGAGGTTATGGTGCAGGTCGATGATGTAATCAAATTTTTCTTGCCGCAGCTCGGCAATCAGATCGCCCAGACTGTCCTTGAGCACATGGACTTTATCAACATGGGGATTGCTGGCCACCAATCCCCGAAATTGATCTTTGGTGCAATAATGGATCTTTGAATCAGCTAGTTGATTTTTTAGACAGCGCACCACCGGAGTGGTCAACACGATATCGCCAATGGAAGAAAAACGAATGATGAGGATTTTAGGCATGACCCAGCAAAAATAAGGTGCTTATTCCATTTTTCAAGACTTGCCCATAAGTTCCAGTGCAGCGGCGGTGTCGCGCACGGGCAGTTGGCAAGTTTGGTTGCGGCAAATGTAGATCCACGTCTCGCCCGCTTTGGCTGCCCGGTGCTGGAGCAGTGGCAAATCGCTGTCGGTGCCGGTGGCGGCCATCACTTTATTGGGGAAATAGGGCCGGTGCAGCTCTTGGGCCCGCTCCCGAAACTGCTGGCCCGCAATGGCCACCTCCACCGCTGGGGCGAGTTGGGCAGTGGCCAAGCAAGCCCAGTTGCTCAAGTAACGGGCATCTTGGTGCAACAACGGCAGTACTTGGGCCACCATCTTTTTGGCCAAGTTACCGTACCGATCCGCTGGATCTGCCACCAAATGTGACAGCCAGTAGAGATTATTGGCCATTACCGAATTTGAAGCCGGGATCACATTATCAAAAAGTTCTTTTTTTCGGGCAATGAGGGCCTCCGCACTGTCGGCCGTAAAGAAAAACAGGTTTTCTTCCGGATCATAGAAATGGGTCAGCACAAATTGGGTCAGCTCATCGGCCCAATGGAGCCACTGCTCCGAGAAACCGACTTGGTACAGGGCGATCAATCCTTGGATGACCAAGGCATAATCTTCCAAATAGCCGGGAATAGTGGCTACCCCATTTTTGTAATTGCGGAACAGTTGGCCTTGGTCATACAGCTTGGTCCGCAGAAACTGCGCATTGGCCTCGGCCATTGCCAAGAACTTGGGCTCGCCAAAAGTGGCGTAGGCATCGGCCAAACCCTTTAGCATCAGCCCATTCCAGCCGGCAAGAATCTTATCGTCCAGCCCGGGGCGCACCCGCGTGCTTCGCGCCCGCAAGAGCAAGCTTTTCCAACTGTCCACTTTTTCCCGCAGCGCGGCCATCGATAGGCCGGCCTTTTGGGCAAAAAGGTCGTCGGGGATTTCCCGGTGCAAAATGTTGTTGCCATGTTCCCAATTGCCTTCGGGTTGGCAATTGAAGTACGCTTTGGCCAACGGGGCCTCTTCCCGCAGCACTTCGTTCAGCTCATCGTTGGTCCATACATAAAACCGTCCTTCATCCCCTTCGCTGTCGGCATCGAGGGCGGCATAAAACCCGCCTTCGGGACTGGTCATTTCTCGCGCCACAAAACCAATGGTATCGTTCACCGTTTGGCGGTAAAGCGGATCGCCAGTGATGGCAAACGCTTCGGCATATAGGCTCACCAACTGGCCATTGTCGTAGAGCATTTTTTCAAAATGGGGAGCAAACCAATCGGCATCGACCGAATAACGCGCAAAACCCCCGCCCACTTGATCGTAAATGCCACCGAACACCATCCGGTTGAGGGTCAGTTGGACGTGCTGCAAGGCGCGTTCGTTGCCGGTGTGGTGGTGATAGCGCAACAGGAACAGGTAAATAGTGGGCATGGGAAACTTGGGTGCCCGGTTCATGCCGCCCCGCTCAAGGTCAAACTGACTGGCCAAGTTGTCAAACATGGCGTGGGCCTGGGCTTGGGTGACACCACCGGGCAACTGGGCTTGATCCAGCCCATACTGCTTGGCTTGGCTGCGGTTGAGCACATTGGTGAACTGATCGGCCGATTCTTCCAGCTTGGCCCGGCTCTCCCGGTAGGCTTGATCGATCTGTTGCAGCAAATGGCCCCACTGATCGGGCCGGAAATAAGTGCCCCCGTAAAAAGGACGGGCATTGGGCAGCAGGAACACATTGAGCGGCCAGCCCCCGTTCAGGCCCATTGCCTGAACCGCATCCATGTAAATCTGATCGAGGTCTGGCCGCTCTTCCCGATCCACTTTGATGCAAACGAAATGGCGGTTCATCAACGCCGCAATGCCCTCGTGCTCAAAGCTTTCGCGCTCCATCACGTGGCACCAGTGGCAAGCCGAATAGCCAATGCTGACCAAAATGGGCTTGTCTTCGGTTTGGGCTTTTTGCAGGGCTTCCTGGCCCCAGGGAAACCAATCCACGGGGTTGTGGGCGTGCTGCAACAGATAGGGGCTGGTGGCTTGGGCCAACCGATTGGCCCGGTGCGCTGGATTTGACATGGCAGTGGCAAAAGAAAGGGTAAAATTAGCTCAAAAATTGGGAAGCCCCGAAGCTGACTTTCATTCCCGGCCGGGGCCATGTGCTCCCCAGCCCTAGCTGCCTGGCGATGTGAGGGCCACGGCCCCAAAACTTAACGGCTGATGCTTGTAAAAATGAGATTTCGAGCGTTAATTGCTCCATTATTGGCACATCGAGACCTTAGCACAATGACCACCCTGCCCGTTTTCAACGATATTCCTTTTGCGCAGATCAGATCGCGCTTGCTCAGTCAGTCGGCGCAAGTGATTGGCAATCGGCCCGTTGTCGAGGGCTGGGCCGCGGCCGAGAAAATTCAGGTGCAGCCCTATTACACCAGCGCCGACGTGGCCCAGATGGAGCATTTGTCATTTACGGCCGGTGTGGCCCCGTACCTGCGCGGGCCCTATGCCACCATGTACACCCAGCGACCGTGGACCGTGCGCCAGTATGCTGGGTTTTCCACGGCCGAAGAATCCAACGCATTTTATCGCCGGAATTTGGCGGCGGGCCAAATGGGCCTTTCAGTGGCTTTTGACCTGGCCACCCACCGGGGCTACGACTCCGATCACCCCCGCGTAGAAGGCGATGTGGGCAAGGCTGGGGTGGCCATCGATTCGGTATTGGACATGAAAATCCTGTTTGATCAAATTCCGTTGGACAAAATGTCCGTTTCCATGACCATGAATGGGGCCGTGCTGCCGATCATGGCTTTTTACATCGTGGCGGCCGAAGAGCAAGGGGTCAAGGCTGGCCAGTTGACCGGCACCATCCAAAATGACATCTTGAAAGAGTTCATGGTGCGCAACACCTATATTTATCCACCGCGGCCGAGCATGGCCATCATTGCCGATATTTTTGAGTACACCGCCCAGCACATGCCCAAGTTCAATTCCATTAGCATCAGCGGCTACCACATGCAAGAAGCCGGGGCCACCGCCGATCTGGAACTGGCCTACACCTTGGCCGATGGTTTGGAATACCTGCGCACGGGCATGGCGGCCGGCTTGGACATTGATGGCTTTGCCCCCCGCTTGTCCTTTTTCTGGGCCATTGGCATGAACCATTTTATGGAAATCGCCAAAATGCGGGCCGGGCGCGTGCTGTGGGCCAAGATCGTCAAGCGGTTCGGGCCCAAGGATCCCAAGTCGATGGCCTTGCGCACCCACTGCCAAACTTCGGGGTGGAGCCTCACCGAACAAGACCCGTTCAACAACGTGGCCCGCACTTGTGTAGAAGCAATGGCCGCAGTGTTGGGCGGTACCCAATCGCTCCACACCAACGCACTGGACGAAGCCATTGCCCTCCCAACCGATTTTTCGGCCAAAATTGCCCGCAACACGCAGTTGTTCCTCCAAAAAGAAACTGGCATCACCAAGGCAATCGATCCGTGGGGCGGTTCCTATTATGTCGAGTCGCTCACCCAGTCGCTCATTGAAAAAGCATGGGCATTGATCGAAGAAGTGGAGCAACTGGGCGGTATGTCCAAGGCCATCGAGGCCGGTTTGCCCAAAATGCGGATCGAGGAAGCAGCCGCCCGCAAGCAGGCCCGGATCGATATGGGCAAGGACACCATTGTGGGGATCAACAAATACCAGACCGACGAACTGACGGACATTGACCTGCGCGAAGTGGACAATACGGCGGTGCGGACTGCCCAAATTGAACAACTGCAACGCCTCAAGGCCGAGCGGGACAATGCCAAAGTGGCTGATATTTTGGCCCAAATAACCGCTTGTGCCGAAACTAAAATGCAGGCCAATGGCCACCAAACCACCCACAACTTGCTGGCGCTGGCCGTGGAAGCAGCACGCCACCGGGCAACCTTGGGCGAAATTTCGGAGGCAATGGAAAAAGCATTTGGCCGTTACCGGGCCGTTGTCCGCAGCATTGCGGGCGTGTATGCCGGCGAAGCCACCGACAACCAAGCCTTTGAGGCGGCCAAATCGATGGCCAACCAGTTTGCCCAGGCCGAGGGCCGCCGCCCGCGCATCATGGTGGCCAAAATGGGGCAAGACGGCCACGACCGGGGGGCGAAGGTGATCGCCACCAGTTTTGCCGATCTGGGCTTCGATGTGGACATTGGCCCGCTGTTCCAAACCCCCGAAGAGGTGGCCAGGCAAGCTGCCGAAAACGATGTGCACATTGTGGGGGCTTCCAGTTTGGCGGCCGGCCACAAAACCCTCGTGCCCCAATTGATCGCCGAACTCCGCAAGATTGGCCGGGGCGACATCATGGTGATTGCGGGGGGGGTGATCCCGCCCCGCGACTACGATTTTCTCTACCAAGCGGGCGTGGCCGAGGTTTTTGGGCCGGGAACGGTCATTGCAGTGGCTGCCCAGAAAATCTTGCAAAAGCTCATGCAGTTGACCTAAGAGCTTGCTGGAATCAATGGAGGTGTTCCTTTGTCAATGCGACAGTCCAAAGCGCAAGGACGAGGCACCTTTCGCGATTATTGCCCCGTTATTGGGGTTGGCAAAGCGCACCAACAATAAGATTGCCCGACCAATAACGGACCAAGTTCGATGATTTGCGCACCACTCAACTGTTGGCGCAGTTACTTCGCCCGCTAGCTCAGCGTTTGGCCCGGTAATACAGCGTTGAGCAGTTGTCGGGGTGGAGAATGGCCCGTGCCTCGGCCTGCACCTGTTCCGGGGTGACGGCCTGGATCTTGGCCGACTCTTGGTTTACCGCATCCGGATCACCCAACACTGCGGCATAGGCCAAGTTCATGGCCCGGTTGAGCACTTCCAGTTCAGAAAAAACCAAGGTGGACTCCGCTTGGTTTTTCACTTTGGCCAATTCCTCTTCGCCCACTCCCTTGGCCTGCATTTGGCCAATGATTTGGTCAATGGCCGCTTCGGCAGTTTCTAAACTTACCCCCTCGGCGGGTTTGCCCTGTACAATGACCAGCCCCTTGTCGGCACTGCCCATGATCGAGGCACTGATCGAGCTCATCACCTTTTGGTTCAGCACCAACTGCTGATAGAAACGCGACGACTTGCTCCGGCCCAGAATATCACTCATCAGATCTTGGGCATAATAGCGCGGCGATTGCTTTTCGGCCATGTGATACACCTTGTAGAGGGCA
>JAYUVL010000412.1:0-11482 GCA_043754075.1 Cytophagales bacterium
GGGAAGCGCTCGAGATAGCGGCGCCATGCCGCGGCCCCGGCTTCGGCGCTGGTGCCGGCGCGGAGCTGGGCGATGCGGGCCAGGGCATTGACCGCCAAATTTTCTTACAAGTGCGACAATTTCTATTCGCCCAAGCACGAACTGGGCATTATCTACAACGATCCCGACCTGGCCATCGACTGGCAGTTGCCGGAAGATCAACTCATCATTTCCGAGAAAGACCGAAACCTGCCTACCTTTCAGACGGTTGCACGGCTCACCGCCGTGCATTAGCCCAACTGCCCCGACCACAACCACTGGCCAAGGCTTTGCGCGGGAACCGGGCGGGTGCTCGCCAGATTGCCCACCGCACTTCGCTGGCCGGGCACCACCTGCCCCAGCCAGCGAAAAATCGGTGAGTAGTGTGTTAGTCTTCGTTCTCCCCAAACCGCGCACTGGTCTGGATGATATTGATGTTGATCACCGCCGTACCCTTCACCATGTCCAAATTGGCCTTGGAAATGTAGCCACTTTGCAGCGGACTGGCCGTGTAGGAACTAACGGGTGATTTGTGAGGCTACTGGCCGCTCATACTCTCTAGGTATGCCAGCCTATCGGTAACGTTCTCGGGGGTGAGCACCACTTTTTCCACGATTTCTCCCGCTACGACCCGGTAGGCAGTGTTTTCGGCGCGTTTGAGCAAACTATCCCGATAACTGATCTCCAGACTGTCCCGAAACACATTTTTTTGGAACCTGACGTGGGGTGGTATATCCAGCGTGTAATCTTTCCGCGATCGGCTTGGTATGATGAACACATACCTAGGCTCACCCTTGTGCTGCTCGATAAACCTCAAGAGGTGGCCCATGCAGTACCCGCACCCGCCCACCGAAACGAAAACCACCCAATGCTGGCGTGGCAAGTCCCTGGCTCCGTAGTATTGGGTCAACCGGGCCAAGGTCGCAGTTTCTTTGGGCCAAGCGGGGACAGGCGTAGGCCAAAAGTACCAAGCCGCCCCCTGCCCGAGGCCCACGCAGGCGAGCCAGAACACCCAACGCTTATTTCTGGTTTTCATGAAGGGTGAACAAGGTCAACACTATTTCATTTTCCGAAAACGAACTTTTCCCATTTGGCCAGCAGCTGGGGGCTAGGTTCGCGCCCTCGAGCCACAAGCCCTCGTGGTCGATCAGCACCGCCCCGACCATGCCTAGGGGAAAAGGGAGTTCGGTCTCCCCGATGACCCGGTGAAGGTCGTCCAGCACTATGACCGAGACCAGGTTTTTCTCCCGAACTTCCTCGCCGTCCTCGGTAGCTACCCGCACCGGCCGGGCCGGGAGGTGTACCAGCCGGTAGTACACCCGGCGGTAGGGATCGAAGAACAGCGATTTGAAATGGTGGTTCGCCTTATAAAATTTGAGTTCATCCTCCTCGGGCTTGGCCTTGAACTTGACCGGGCCGGGAGCGAGCTGGCTCTGGGCCTCGTGGGCCACAGCTTGGCGGAAGCTGGTGTCGGTCACGTACAGGTGCATATCGGCGGGGAACGAATAGGTAAGCTTGCCCCGCTGGGGATCATAAGCCCAGCTCACAAATCGATGGGCATCGGAAGTGAAGTTTCCTTCGGCCCGGTAAATACCGGGGTAGCGGGTGTGGTAAGTGGCCTTCTGGGTGGCGGTATCGAACACCATCGCCACCCGGCCATGTTCGTAGAAACTGGGCCGGGTCGGGTTCAAATCTGGGGCAACGCCCATGTACAACTTAGTCCCGACGCGGAAGATGGGCTGGTACATGATCGGGAGCGGCTCGCCCGAATACACATAGCCGCTGGCGGCGGGATCCATGACCTTGGTCTTGTGGTTTTGCCGGTACTTTTGCCGGACTCGGCCCTGAAAATCCACCAGTATAAGGGAGTTGGATCCCCGCTGGGGCACCATCAGGGTGCTGTCGTCCAAGAACCAGCAACCGAGCGGCTCCCCAACCCCGTGCGGGCCTTCGCGCGCGAGCGGGACAGTATGCTCCAGTTTGCCAGTAGCCCAGTTGTACAACTGGACCCCATTGGTATGATCGTTAAAATTGGCCAGCCACCATTTCCCAGCGGCAGTTTGCCAGAGCGCGACCCCCCATTCGCCCAACCGATCTTTGGTAAAAGTATCGACTTGGATGGTTTTGGTCTTCTGCTCTACCAGCGAGAAATCATAGCGGTAGGCCGGAGGCACTTTGGTTGCTTGGTCTTCTTTGGGTGGGGGCTGGCAGCTTGCCACGGCCAGCAATAGGGCCGAAACTGGCAGATTGAATTTCATAGGCGGGTTCTTGGATGTTGAGGTTTAATGGTTGTTTGATAGCAAAAGAACTCCCCGTCATTGGGCAGGTTGGGGATGGGGGCGAAAAAAGCAGAAAAAGATCGGCGGAATATCTACGTTTTATCTTCATCAGCAAACAGCGTTAATCTGGGGAATATCAAAACCGGGACATTCTAGCTGCGAATGCCCCGGTTAGGATTCCTTGCCTACCCACATCTATGATTATCCCCAAAGCAATTGCCATCATTTAAGCAAAGACCTCGTATGGTATCCTCACCGCGTCTGTTTGTCTAGTGACACAGTACCAAAATGAATCCATGCGAGGGATCTATGGTAGACTGGGCATAGGCGGCATTACTGGTAGAATGAGTGGAAAACAAGGTCTCACTCACTGTGCCGAGCAGGTTGAGCATGAGGGCTAGGACAATTACTTTTGCTTTTTTCATGAGGATTTGGAATTAAAAGTTGACTGATATAACAAAAGCACCCCACCCCCGCAGTATTTCAAAACCTAAAATACTAATTAATGTTAAATTTTGTTCCGACATTTATACAACGCTCAACGTCCACCGCCGTCATTCATCCTCCCCAAACCGCGCACTGGTCTGGATGATGCTGCCAAACAAAATGCTATTGAGGAACAGCTTGTTGCCGCCGTACCAGAAGGCCCTAAAGTTGACATTGTCGGCAAACGAAATGACCCGTCCCCGGCCCGAGGCATTGATGTTGATCACCGCCGTGCCCTTGATTTGGTCCAGGTTGGGCTTGGAGATATAGCCACTTTGCAGCGGGCTGGCCGTGTACACCAACGGTGAACTGATGGGATTGGTGCCGCGCTTCATGAAAATTTTATTGGCCTTGAACACACTCACCGACGGGCGGGTGTAGCCAAACGCCAGCGGGTGGGAAAGGTCGAGCGTGGCTTCAAAAATGCTCCCGCCGATTTCTTGGGCCCCGAGGCGGTTTTCCAGTGCGGCGTAGGGCACCACCAAGGTGGAATCGCGCTTTTCGGTCTTGTAGCCCACATCGGTAAAGCCGTTGCGGCTGGCCCATTGCACCGCATCCTCAATGGCAATGAGCGTGCCGCCGCCTTGTACCCACGCCCGCAATTTGTCTTGGGCCGGCTTGCCCAGTTCGGCGTAATTTCCGTTGGCCATAATGATAGTGGTGTAGCGGGCGGGATCGGTGCGGTTAAAATCGCGCAGATCCACCACACTGACCGGAATACGGAACCGGTAATCGAGCAAGTGCCAGATCTCACCCACGTCGTAGCTCGATGTGCCCTGGCCCGCAAACAGCATTACTTTGGGCTGCCGCAGGGTGCGCACCGTGTTGCTGCCCAAGTCTGGGCCACCGTCGGCCAGGCCTGTTCCCATAGCGTACACCGTCAGGCCGTTTTGGGCCGCTGCCTGCTTCACCTTGGCATACACCGACTCGGCGTTGGCGCCCGCCTGCTGTTGTACCGACACTAAAATGGTCCCGTAGCCAAATTTTTTGTTGCCACCGGCCACTTTGAGGTCAAACGGCCGGGTGGCCACTTTCACCAGCAATTGTTTGTCCAGCAGTTCATACAATGCCTTGGGCGCGTAATACTCGTCGTATTCAAACACGTACCCGTAGTTGCTTTGGCCGCCCACCACGTCACCTTTGGGCATGGCCACTTGATCAATTTTATTGCCCAACAAACTGGCCACGGGCGTTTTCAGCTCGGCGTGGGGCAGCCCAAAAGCCAAAGGAACCGTCCAAGTGGTGACATCGTAAAACAGGCTGTCCTCATATTTAAGGGTTTTCTCAAAAATGGTTTTGACCAACCGGTACTGGGGCTGGGCCGTGGGCACTACGTACGAAGTGCCGGGCGCAAAGCTTTGGCCATCGGCCGAGGTGGCGGTTTTCAGTTCGTGCACCTCGATCTGGTGGCGGCGCAGCATTTCCAAAAAGTGATGGTTCTTGGCTTTGTCGCGGGGATCGCCAAACACATAGCCTTTGATCGGCGAGGCATTGGCGAGCCGGACCGCTTCTTGGAAAGCATCGCGCTGGAACTGCAACAATTCCTTGCGCATGTTTTTGGCTGCTTCCAAGGTGGAGAGCGCCGTGACAAACTGGTTGCGGATGGTGAATGGAAACGTCACTATCCCGTTTTCGCTCTCTTGGGCGTGTCCCCGCGAGCTGGCTTGCTCAAACAGGATCCCGATCCCGCCGTGGGCATCGGGGTAGGTGGAGCCTTTGCCGTAATAAAAATCGTCAAAACCTTCTTTGGTGAAATACAGCGAACCAATGCGATCCAAGAACTGCGCGTGGTAACTGCCGATTTTGCTGGTCAGTTCAAAATTCTTGCCCGGCGTGTTGGGGTTCACCCGCGAAGGCACGCCCGGCTGGAAGAAGAAAGTGGAATTGGTGCCCATTTCATGGTAATCGGCCACCACGTTGGGCCGCCATTCGTGAAACTTCTGGAGGCGGTGCTGGCTTTCCAAGTGTTGGGCTGGCAACCAGTCGCGGTTCAGGTCAAACCAATAATGGTTGGTGCGGGCCCCGGGCCAGGCCTCGTTAAACTCCCGGGCCGCAGGGTCGGTCACCAAACTGCCGACGCTCTTGTGGGTGTTGGCCCAAGATGCAAAACGGTTCATCCCGTCGGGGTTCAAACAGGGATCGATCACGATCACGGTGTTTTCCAGCAGAGCATCAATCTGGGGGCCTTGCCCAGCGGCCAAATAGTAGGCGGCCAGCAGGGCGGAGTTCACCCCACTTGGCTCATTGCCGTGGACGGTGTAGCCCAGCCAAACGACCGCGGGCTGGTTGTCGAGGTTCACACTGGCCGACTTGGCCGGGTCCGAAAGCGTTAGGTGCTGCTGGCGGATCTGCTCCAAATTGCCGTGGTTCTTGGGCGACGTGATCTTGAGCAGGATCTGGGGCCGCCCCTCATAGGACTTGCCAAACTCCTCGTAAGTGACCCGATCCGAGGCCGCGTCCAATGCCCGGAAATAATACACCAGCCGGTCGTGCGTCACGTGCCACTCGCCCACTTTGTGCCCTATCACCGACTCGGGCGTGGGAATGGCGGGGTTGTAGCGAATACTATCGGGCAGGTAATAGCCCAACTCTTGGGCTTGGGCACGGTACAGACTGGCAATAATCAAAAGAAAGAGCAGGAAACTGTTTTTCATGAAAGCAAACGTTTTGGGTACATTGATACAATTTGAAAAGTAAAGAAACTGATTTTTGTTTGATTTGTGGTTCCATTGCTCAATAAAGACCGTTTAAGAACCCGTTGTTGGGAAGATCAACCAAAAAGTCTAATTTTACCTTTGAAAAAAACCTTCCATGCCAACGCTACTTCCCCAAGAATACCGGCTTACCCAATACTCGCACGGGGCGGGTTGCGGTTGTAAAATCTCGCCCAAAATCTTGGACAAGATCTTGTTCAGCCCGTCCCAGCCGGCCCGCCACCCGCAGTTGTTGGTGGGCAACGATACCCGCGACGATGCCGCCGTGTACGAACTGCCCCAGGGCCCACTCTTGATCAGCACCACCGATTTTTTCATGCCCATTGTCGACGATGCCTTTGACTTTGGCCGCATTGCCTCGGCCAACGCCATCAGCGACGTGTACGCAATGGGTGGCATTCCCCTGATGGCCATTGCCATTTTGGGCTGGCCCATTGACAAACTGCCGCCCGAAGTGGCCCAGCAAGTGCTGGAAGGCAGCCGATCCATTTGCGCTGAAGCGGGCATCCCGCTGGCGGGCGGGCACAGCATTGACTGCCCGGAGCCAGTATTTGGGTTGGCCGTCACCGGATCGGTGGAAAAACGCCACCTAAAGCGCAACGATACCGCCCAAGTTGGCAACTTGCTCTACCTTACCAAGCCGTTGGGGGTCGGGATTTTGAGCACCGCCCAGAAAAAGGGCATTTTGCTCCCCGAGCACGCCCACACCGGGCGCGACCAGATGGTCAAGCTCAACAACATCGGGGCCGTCCTGGGCCGCTTGCCCGGCGTGACCGCCCTGACCGACGTAACGGGCTTTGGCCTACTGGGCCACTTGGCCGAAATGTGCGAGGGCAGCGGCCTGAGCGCCCTCCTCCACTTCGACCGAGTGCCGCGTTTGGCGGGTTTGGAGGGGTACTTGGATCAAAAAGCCATCCCCGGCGGCACCCACCGCAATTGGGACAGCTACGGCCACAAAATTGGCCCCATCAGCGACTATCAGCGCCAGTTATTGGCCGATCCCCAGACCAGCGGCGGACTGCTCGTGGCAGTGGATCGGGCCAGTGAGACCGAAGCACTGGCAGTTTTTGCCCAGTACGGCCTTGACCTTCAATCAATTGGTGAACTTGGGACTAAAAAAGGCGACTATCTGATCCAGGTGGATTAAAGGGCAGGCGCAACGCCCAGCCCTGAGATGGGACTGCCCCTCTCCCGCCACCGTACCCGGATAGGGTGTTGCCAGAATTTGGCTCGAAGATTAGTAAAAGCGTGGCCCAAGATACGGGTTGGGCGCATATTAGTGGGTCAAAGCGGTACTATCGGGGCATCTTCCAGCACAAACCCCTGAAAATCAAGTGTTCCAATTGCGCAAACGGCCCCATTCATTTTTCTGTTCAATGATAACACCCACGAAAATGAAACACTCCTTCTGGTTCACCTTGGCCACATTGATCCTACTGGTGCACGCCTTGCAAGCCCAAAAAACGGTTACCCTCAGCAAAACCGCCCTGCAAGACAAAATCAGGGGAGGCTGGGCCGGTCAAGTGATCGGCTGCACCTTTGGGGGCCCGACCGAATTTAAATACAACGGCACGATGATCAACGACTACCAGCCCATTCCCTGGTACGATGGCTATATCAAAAAGACGATGCAAGACATCCCCGGCCTGTACGATGACATTTACATGGATCTGACTTTTGTCGACGTCTTTGAAAAAGAAGGACTGGATGCCCCGGTGGCTTCCCACGCCAAGGCGTATGCCAATGCTGATTATTTCTTATGGCACGCCAATCAAATCGGCCGTTACAATATCCTGAACGGATTGATGCCGCCCGCTTCGGGCCATTGGCTCAATAATCCACAGGCGGATGCCATTGATTTTCAGATCGAAGCGGACTTTGCTGGGCTAATGACCCCGGGAATGCCCAACACCGCTACCGAGATTTGCGATCAAATTGGGCATATCATGAATTATGGCGACGGTTGGTACGGTGGGGTTTACATGGCCGCCATGTACTCACTGGCCTTCACCTCCACCGACATCAAAGTGGTGGTGAAAGAAGCCCTGAAAACCATCCCACCCCAAAGCAATTTTTACCAGTGCATGGCCGATGTGATCAAGTGGCACGGCATGTACCCCAACGACTGGACCAAAACTTGGTGGGAAGTGCAAAAAAAATGGTCATCGGATGCCTCTTGCCCCGAAGGAATTTTTGCCGCTTTCAACATTGATGCCACCGTAAATGCGGCCTACGTGATCATGGGCCTGCTCTATGGCAACGGTGACTACGCCAAAACCTTGGAAGTCAGCACCCGCTGCGGGCAGGACTCGGACTGTAACCCCGCCTCGGCGGGCGGGATCCTGGGCACGATGATTGGCTATGAAAAAATTCCCGCCTATTGGAAAATGGGACTGAAAGAAGCCGAAGATCTGGATTTCAAATACACCACCATGTCGCTCAACGAAGTGTATAGCATCGGGTTGAAGCATGCCTTGCAAGTGGTGGCACGCAACGGGGGCCAAGTGCAGGGCGAGCAAGTCATTATCCAGCCCCAAGTGCCCAAGGCAACCAAGCTGGAGCAAAGTTTTCCCGGGCACTTTCCCCTTGAAAAACGACGGATTGGCCAGAAATTGACCAATGATATGGTCTTGGAATTTGAGGGAAATGGCTTTGTGATCATGGGGACGGCCGATCGCATTGACACCGCAGACGACCATGTGTTTGAGGCCGAGCTGGCCATCGACGGCCAAGTGGTCGAGAAAGTCAAGCTGCCCACTGCTTTTAAGGAGCGCCGGTTCAACTTGTTCTGGAAATACCAATTGGCCAAGGGCAAGCACCAGATCAAAATCAAAATCCTCAATCCATCGGCCAAGCACCATGTCCACGTGAGTGACTTAGTCGTGTTTGGCGATCAAAGAGTGACAAATGCGTGGAAAAAGTAAAACTCAGGCAAATTTGGCCGGAACTTATTGGCCGATAATTGTTATTCTACTAGGAAGAAAACTTCTGGTATGCATTACTTATCCTATTTGATAAAAGAATGAGCACAAAAGGCAGGGTGTTGGTGGCCATGAGCGGGGGAATTGATAGTTCAGTGGCGGCAGTTTTGTTGCACGAGCAGGGCTACGAAGTCATTGGCATGACCATGAAAACCTGGGATTATGCTTCCTCGGGCGGGAGCAAAAAAGAAACGGGCTGCTGCAGCTTGGACTCGATCAACGATGCCCGGCACGTAGCGGTGAACCTTGGTTTCCCGCACTACATCATCGATATCCGCGAAGAATTTGGCGATTATGTGATTGACCATTTCACCAACGAATACCTCGAGGGGCGTACCCCCAACCCTTGCGTGCTCTGCAACACCCACATCAAGTGGGATGCGCTGCTGCGCCGGGCCGACAAACTGGGCTGCGATTTCATTGCCACTGGCCACTATGCAAACGTGCGCCAAGTCGACGGCCGTTTTGTGATTTCCAAGGGGGTGGACGAAGCCAAAGATCAGTCATACGCGCTCTGGGGCGTATCCCAAGCCAGTTTGGCCCGCACCATTTTCCCGCTGGGCCACCTGACCAAGCCCCAGGTGCGCCAAATGGCTACCGATCGGGGGTTCCTTGATCTGGTGAACAAATCGGAGAGCTACGAAATCTGTTTCATCCCCGACAACGACTACCGGGGCTTTCTCAAACGCCGCATCCCCGGCTTGGAAGCGCAGGTGGCCGGGGGCGAATTTATTTTTGAGGATGGTACGGTGGTTGGCCACCACCAAGGCTACCCGTTCTACACCGTGGGCCAACGCAAGGGCTTGGGCATTGCACTGGGCATTCCGGTCTTTGTGGTTGAGATCCGCAAAGACACCAACCAAGTGGTATTGGGCACTGACCAAGCCTTGCTCCGTGACGCGCTCTGGGCGGGCCAACTCAATATGATCAAATACCCGGATCTGATCGGCCGGCCCGTGGAGGGCATCGTCCGCGTTCGCTACAATGACAAAACGGGCACGCCCGCCATCATGGTACAGGAAGGCGGGCGGATGAAAGTGCTGTTCCACCAACCCGTTTTTGCCATTGCACCGGGCCAAGCTGCGGTGTTTTATGAAGGTGACGATGTGATCGGTGGGGGCTGGATCCAGTCCAGTTTCCGGCAGGACAAGGCCGAACAGCCCACCGAGGAGCTAGTGGCCCAAGCGTAGGCAGGAGCCTTTTCAATTCGTTGATCAATGCTCGATGAGCATCGATGGTGGTTTGGCTAGCGGGCAGCAAGGTTGTGTACCCCTGGCACTCACGCAATATCAAGGCGCTCACCAAGGAGCATCACCCGGTGGGGAGTTCCCAGGGCTGCTGCTTGGCCGCTAAACTTGGCCGGATCCTCGGTATTGAACTCAAACAGGTCATAATGGTGCGGCACGGTCAGCTTGGCCCCGATGGCTTGGCCCAGCCGGGCGGCTTCGGCGTAATCTAAATTGCCCGCCACGCGCCGCTCGGGCCGGTTGCCATTGATGGGCAAAAAAGCCAGATCCACGGCCAAGGGCCGGAGCAGGTCGACCAAGCCTTCGTACCAAAGCGTATCCCCGGAATGATAGACCCGATACGGGCCAAAACTCACCACCAGCCCCAAATAGTTGAGTCGGCCGTGGGCATCACGCTCGATCTGGTTGTGGGCCGCGGGCACGGCCAGAAATGTAAACGGTCCAATCTGCCGGGGCTGGTCGTCCGAAATGCCCATGGGAAACTGTGGATCGCACGCTAGGCGCTCGGCCACGAAAGCGCGGTTGGCTTCGGGGATGAGCAAGTGCAGGCCCGGATTGGCTGCCAGAAGCGGCCACAGCGTATCGGCATCCAAATGGTCGGTGTGGTTGTGGCTCGAGGTGACGATGTCAACCATGTCCAGCAGAGCTGGATCGCACACCCGCTCGCTCAGGCGCGTGTGGGGCTTGTCGGTCTGGGCATACTTGACTGTGAGCGAATCTGATAAGTAGGGGTCAAAAAGCAGGTGGTGGCCCTGCCACTGGAGCAAAAAGCCGCTTTGACCAAGCCACCAGACCCGAAAACCACTCATTTGCCCGGCCGATTGGCGGATGTCGGCCACCAAGGTTTGATCTTTCTGATAGGCACGAATCATGAAACCGATCATTGTTTGATAATTGCAATATATGACCGATCGCGGGTAAATTGCAAAAAAGTCGCATTATAGCTTCATCTTTGCTGCATGGAACAGTTTTTTACGGAAAACTTTGGGGTGAGCAAAACCATCTTTGACTGGGTGATTTTGCCGTTGGTGGTTTTTTTGGCCAGAATTGCCGATGTTTCGCTCTCCACCATCCGCATTATGTTTGTGATGAGCGGGCGGCGCAACTTGGCCCCGATCTGTGGTTTTGTGGAAGCCACCATCTGGATTTTGGCCATTGGCCAGATCATCCGCAACTTGGGCAACCCCGTTTCCTACATTGCCTACGCCGGCGGGTTTGCCACCGGCACCTATGTGGGGATGTACCTGGAAAGCAAACTGGCCTTGGGCAAGGTCATTGTCCGGGTGATCACCCGGATCGATGCTGCCGACATGGTCGCGTTCCTGAAAACTTCCAGGTTTGGGTTTACCAACCTCCGCGCTGAAGGCCGCCAAGAAAATGTCAACGTTATCTTTTCGGTGATCGAGCGCCGCGATTTGCCCGAATTTATTTCCATCATCAAACAGTTCAACCCCAATGCCTTTTACACCATCGAGAGCGTGCGCTACGTGAGCGACGGCGGCCTAATGGGCCCCGAGCAAGGCGATGGCCCAGCCAGTGAACGGCTCCCCTTGATCCGGCGGTTGATAAAATAATTGTGGATAGAACGCCTATTTTATGGACAAACAATATTATAAGGAATATTTTGACTTAGAACGCCGCCACTGGTGGTTCCGGGTACGCAACCGGATTTTGATGGAGCAGATTGGCCGGCTCTTGGGCAAAGAGCAGCCCGCCCGCCAGATTCTCAATGTGGGAGCGGGCACTTTTTCCACTTC
>JAYUVL010000413.1:0-5441 GCA_043754075.1 Cytophagales bacterium
CGCTGCTTGTTCATCACGTCGTCATATTCCAACAGCCGCTTGCGGGTACCGAAGTTGTTTTCCTCCACTTTTTTCTGGGCGCGCTCGAGTGAGGCCGTGATCATCGAGTGTTGGATCACTTCGCCTTCTTCCAGCCCCATCCGATCCATGATTTTGGCGATCCGTTCGGAGCCAAACAAACGCATCAGGTTGTCTTCCAAAGCCACAAAAAACTGGGAAGATCCAGGGTCCCCTTGTCGGCCCGATCGCCCGCGCAACTGGCGGTCGACACGGCGCGAATCGTGGCGTTCGGTGCCCACGATGGCCAGCCCGCCCGATTTGCGCGATTCTGGGGTGAGCTTGATGTCAGTGCCCCGACCGGCCATGTTGGTAGCAATCGTCACCGTGCCGGGAACCCCAGCATTGGCCACAATCTCGGCTTCGCGGGCGTGCTGCTTGGCGTTGAGCACTTGGTGCGGGATCTTGCGGATTTGCAGCATCCGGCTCAGCAGCTCGGAGTTTTCGACCGAGGCTGTGCCCACCAGCACTGGCCGGCCCGCGTTCACCAGGGCTTGGATTTCTTCGGCCACGGCATTGTATTTTTCGCGGGCCGTTTTGTATACTTTGTCTTCGTGGTCTTTGCGGATCGCCTTCACATTGGTGGGGATTTCTACCACATCCAATTTGTAGATGTCCCAAAATTCGCCTGCTTCCGTGCTGGCTGTACCGGTCATCCCGGCCAGTTTATGGTACATCCGAAAGAAATTTTGCAGGGTAATGGTAGCGTAGGTTTGGGTAGCTTCCTCGATCTTGACGTTTTCTTTGGCCTCGAGTGCTTGGTGCAATCCATCCGAAAAGCGGCGGCCATCCATGATCCGGCCCGTGTTTTCATCCACGATCTTTACTTTGCCATCGTCCACAATGTATTCGGTGTCGCGCTCAAACAAGGTGTAGGCTTTGAGCAACTGGTTGATACTGTGAATCAACTGGTTCTTGGTCGTGTAATCGGTGATGAGCTGATCCTTGGCCCGGAGTTTGGCATCGGCATCCAGTTCGGGGTTGCGTTCAATAACGGCCAGATTGCTCCCCAGGTCGGGCAAGATAAAGAAATTATTGTCTTCCCCCGATTCGGTGATCAGGTTGATGCCATTTTCGGTCAAATCCACCGAATTGTTTTTCTCATCAATGACAAAATACAGTGGCTTATCGGCTTCGGGCATGGCCTTGGAATTGTCTTGTAAGTAGAAATTTTCTACTTTCTGCATTTTGGCCCGGATGCTCGGCTCGCTCAGGAACTTGATGAGCGGCTTGCTCTTGGGCAATCCCCGGTGGGCGCGGAACAACGCCAGTCCGCCCTCCTCGTCATTGCCAGTTTCCAGTTTCTTTTTGGCTTCGGTCAAAAAGCCGTTGACCAAGCGCTTTTGGGCCTCCACCAATTTGAGGATACGCGGTTTGAGCTCAAAATATTGCTTTTCTTCTTCGTTGCCCTCGCCCACTGGGCCGGCAATGATGAGCGGGGTCCGGGCATCATCGATGAGCACCGAGTCCACTTCGTCCACCATGGCGTAGTGGTGCTTGCGTTGCACGAGTTCCTCGATTTCGCGCACCATGTTGTCGCGCAGGTAATCGAAGCCAAATTCGTTGTTGGTTCCGTAAGTGATGTCGGCTTGGTAGGCCCGCCGGCGCATAAAAGTGTTCGGTTGGTGCTTGTCAATGCAGTCGACGCGCAGGCCATGGAACTCAAAAAGTGGGCCCATCCATTCCGAGTCGCGCTTGGCCAGGTAATCATTCACCGTGACGATGTGCACCCCTTTGCCGCCCAGGGCATTCAGATAAGCGGGCAATGTGGCCACCAATGTTTTGCCCTCGCCAGTGGACATTTCGGCAATTTTGCCGTCGTGCAGCACGACACCTCCGATCAACTGCACATTGTAGTGCACCATTTCCCAGGTGACCTCGGTGCCGGCGGCCAGCCATTTGTTGGCCCACACGGCCAGATCCTCGCCGTTGGCGCCTGGCTCGATGAGCACTCCGGGCCGGGCGGCCGCAATCTCGCGATCTAGTGGGGTGGCTTTCACCACCAGTTTGCCGTTGTCTTTCCACCGCCGGGCGGTTTCGCGCACCACGGCAAAAGCTTCGGGCAAAATTTTCCGCAGCGTTTCTTCCAGTTTGGTGTCTTCCTCTTTCCCCAATTTATCGATTTGGTTGAAAAGCTTCTCCTTTTCGTTGATATCCATCTCGGGATCATCGGCAATCTGCTGGAGCAGGGCAGCTTTTTGGGCCTCTATGTCTTGGAGCGAGGTTTTGATCGTAGCTTTGAAGGAGATGGTCTTTCCCCGCAGCTCGTCATCCGAAATGCTTTTCAGTTTGGCATATTCCACATTGATCGCGGCCACCAGCGGTTCCAGTTGCTTGAGGTCGCGCTGTGATTTGGTGCCAAATAGCTTGGCTACACCTTTGGTGATAAAGTCTATCATAAATAATGTATGGTAAATGTGGCTGGCATCGGTCCGCCAGCTCGACAAAACAATGTTGGTAAATGCTTGTCCCACACGGACAAATCGATTTGCCACTAACGGCCTGAGACAAAACAATGCCAACCAATGGCTAGTCTGTCAATTTGGCACAAGGGTGCACAAAGTTACAAAAAAAAGCCAGATATTGGGCCATTCTGGCGAAAGGGCCCGCGTTGATCAGGCAAAAGATCGGGCCATTTGGCTGGCCACTTCCGCTCCGGTGAGCGTGCCCAAGGCCACGCCCATTCCCCCCATGCGCACCCCCAACGTAACTTGGGGCGAACCGGCCCACGGCTGGACAATGGGCGTTTTGGTGGCCCCAAAGGCCATGATGCCCGCCCAGCGCTGGGCCACCACAAACGGTTGGCCCGGCAAAATGGTGTGCCGCAGCAGGTGCTCTAGGGCGCCCATGATGTGCTCGGTAGTGGCCAACTGGGTGGTGGTCTCGCCCGCAAAGTCCAAGTTGCGCCCCCCGCCCAACAGCACCCGATCGCCCACGTTGCGGAAGTAATAATACCCTTCGTCCAAGTGGAACGCCCCCCGGAATTTGAGGTTGGGCAATGGTTCGGTGATCAGCACTTGGCCCCGCCCCGGCGCAATGTCCAGCCCCGGGATCAGTTGGCTGGTGAAGGCATTGGTGCAAATCCCGACTTGCTGGGCCGCGAAACCCAGCGCCTCGCCCGTGAGCGGGTCGCGCACCTGCACCGACACCCGCTGCCCGTCGGTACTGAGCGCAGTGGCCTCGCAGCCAGTGAGCAGCCGGGCCCCCAGTTGCTGAACGTACTGCCACAGGGCCGCCATCATTTGGCCGGTATTGATTTGCCCTTCCAAGGCATTTTTGATGACCGACTTGACCGATTGGTCATTAAAACCAAAATCGGCCACTGGCCGATCCAGTACCGAAAATACGGGCTGGGCAAAAATGGGGGCCAATAGTTCATTTACCCGATCCAAATGGGCCAGGGCGGGCAGTTCCCGGTCCGACAGCAGTTCGTAGCCGCCCAGTGGCTCAAACCCGATCCGGGCATCGCCCAGCCGCTGGCGCAACTGGTGCAGGCCCCGCCAGCGCTGCTCCACCAAGGCCACCACTTCGCCGGCGGGCATAACGGCCAAGTCCGCCAGCAGTTCGGTCAGGCTGCCAAAACAGGCAAAACCGGCATTTTTGGTACTGGCCCCCGTGGGCAGCAGGCCCCGCTCCAGCACCAGTACCGACGCCCCGGGCTGCGCTTCCAGCAGTGAGGCGGCGGCTGACAGCCCGACAATCCCCCCGCCAATGATGAGGTAATCGTAGTTGATGAATGATTGGGTTTCCCAGAAACTGAGCATGAGGATCAAGCGTTGTGCACCAGCAAATTAACCAAAACAATGGCGCTTTTACCAACTTTTGTGGATTGACCGATGGCCCATCACTGGCCCGCTCCGTGGCTGCCCCCGCACCCACCCAATGCCATTTGGGCCGCGAAGGGCCGATTTTCCCAAAAAAATGTTAATTTGGGCCACTAATCCAACCGATATTTAACCATCGTGAAAATGCTAAAAGAAAAATTTGACTTGACGGGAAAAGTAGCCCTCATCACAGGCGCGAGCAAGGGCATTGGCGAGGCAATGGCCGAAATCTTTGCCGAAGCTGGGGCCAAAGTGGTGGTGAGCAGCCGGAAACAATCGGCCGTGGACGAAGTGGCCAACCAATTGATGGCCAAGGGGTACACCGCCACTGCGGTGGCCTGCAACGTGGGCGACTTGGCCCAAATCAAGGATCTGGTCGACGCCACGGTGGCCGCTTATGGTGGGATCGACATTGTGGTCAACAATGCCGCCACCAATCCCGTGTTTGGGCCGGTGCTGCTCACCGAAGAGTCGGCATTTGACAAAATCATGGATGTCAACGTGAAGGCAGCCTTTGAACTGGGCAAGCTTGTGCACCCGATCATGGCCCAGCGCGGGGGCGGTTCGATCATCAATATTAGCAGCATCGGCGGCCTCATGCCCGAGCCGGGGCTGGGCATCTACAGTGTGAGCAAGGCCGCGCTGGTAATGCTCACCAAGGTAATGGCCAAGGAATGGGGCGCGGTCGGGATCCGGGCCAATGTGATCTGCCCCGGCCTGATCCAGACCAAGTTCAGCGAAGCCCTGTGGAAAAACGAAGAGATGTTGACCAAATCGGTGCGCAAACTGCCCATTGCCCGCATCGGCCAACCGGACGACATAGCCGGGATGGCCCTTTACTTAGCTTCCGAGGCTTCGGCCTACACCACCGGGGCCGTCTTTTCGGTCGACGGTGGATATGTGGTGTAAGGCTTGGCCCGCGCCACTGGTCAGCCATTGCGGCTGGATCCAGTGGCACGGCGCTTGCCAAGCAGTGCCCCGATTGTTATCCCCAAAAAATCCCCCCAATTGGCAGTTTGGTCAACCAAGTTTCCTTGGGGGGGATTTGGCCACTGGCTAGAGCCAGTTTTCGCCCCGTCGGTGGAGTGAAGGTTCTTGCGCCAGAGCTGGCCTAGTTCGTTGTAGGCCAGGTCGGCGGTGAGCACGCGGGGCTGGGCGCCCAAGTGGGCTACTGATTGAAAGGCCCGCACGGGGCGCCCGGTGTGGTCCAGGGCAAACAATTCGTGCTGCACGCAATTTTTCCGGGACTGCCAACAAAACGAGGATGACACAAGTTTTGATTACCTTTGCCAGAGCAACTTTGAAGAATGAACAAGCCAAAATATTTGTACAAAACAGAGGACAACTTTACGATTTATGAGTTTGTGAGTCAAGGACCGAGGGGCAGTATCAAGAAACTGGTAGAATATGTGGAAACTGCTACAGAAAATGTTTACAACTTGGGTTTTGGGGACTATGACGAATCAACAAAATCAATCAATGACCTCTCAGTAACCAATAACGGGGACAGTTTGAAAGTATTGGCAACCGTTGCCTCAACTGTATATGCTTTTATTGAAA
>JAYUVL010000414.1:0-13179 GCA_043754075.1 Cytophagales bacterium
TTTTTCTGGGCAAAAAGGTGCTGGCGATCCCCATTAAAGGGCAATATGAGCAAAAGTGCAATGCCAAGGCCCTCCAGAACATGGGAGTTACGGTGGTAAAAAAAATCGGAAAACGGTTTCCTGAAAAGCTAAATCTTTGGGTAGAAGAGGCCAAGCCGTTGCAAATCAGCTACCCCGACCAGACCGAAGCATTGGTGGCCCGGGTGTTGGGGCTGCACGAATTAAAGCGGTGCAATATTAAACCCAAGAAACTGTTTAGCACTTTGTTGTCCCTTTAGCTCGCCAGTTGACTGAACCATGTAGCATACGCCAATGCTCCCAAGATCCATTGTTAGGGTTTTTGACCGTTAATAGTCGTAGGCGGGCTAGCCCCCCTTGCCTTAGAGGTTGTTTAAAATTACGTTCCACGCTAGTGTTTTGGCCAAAGAACGCCAGGGATAGAAGGTTGCTGGCCTCGTCTTTTGCACTTTTTCAAGTCAAAAAGGGTTGTGTGTTTAGACTGTTCGGAGAAGCCTTGCCAGGCGCTGGCCTTAGGTGCTCAACGCTGGAATGTTATCCGAGGTGACCTGTGGAGCTGGGCAAACCAGTGGGGAAAAATAGGCCCAGCCTAACTTTTGTTACCCGCCTAGGGCCGGGGCCAACTTTTTGTCTAGTTTTGCCATTGAACATTTTTTATTCGCCCTTTGACGTTACTTACAAGATGAAACATTTTTTGTGCGCTTTGATTGGGTTGTTTCTGCTAGTCACGGCCTGCTCGGGGCCATCCGAAAACAAGACGGAAGCCGAAACCACCCCTCCGCCCGTACAAGTGCCGGTGGCAGAGGAGCAACCGACCGATCTGGTGAAATCGCCTGAACCTGCGGCCGCAGGTTTTGACCCGGCATCCCTGCCGGTCTCCTCCCAAACCCTCGGCGGCTTTCCTTATGTAAGCCTGATTGATGGCTACGTAAAAATGGATCAAGCCAACAAAAAGGGCAATTCAAGTCTCGATTATGTGAAAGACGTTGCTTTTGACCGGTATGAATTTTTTGATGGCACCAAGCTCATCCCCATCGAAGGCCGGTTGACCACCATCCACGCCATGGGAAAAGGGGCTTCGGCTTTTCAGGTCTGCAAAACGTATGAAACGCTTTTTACTGACCTAGGGGGTGTCAAGGTATGGCAGGGTAAGGGAAAAAGAATGACGGACAACAAAATCAACTTTGAGGATGGACGCCACCGGAACAGGTATAATACGCTGAACGAGGAAGAAATGGGCATCTATGTAGTGCGGACGGCGGAAAAAGAAGTATGGTTGGAAGCCTACAAATCCTACGAGGATGCCGAAAACTACTGGCTAACCGTCGTTGAGCGCAAAGTCTTGCCCATGAAAGCTACGGTGCTGCCCGCCGAACAAATGAAAAAAGAGCTAGATGCTAACGGGTTTGTGGCCCTGTACATCAACTTCGATACGGACAAAGCGACCATCAAACCAGAATCGCAACCGGTGGTGGAACAGGTCGCGAAATTGCTCACCGCCAACCCTGAACTGAAACTTACTGTGGAGGGACATACGGATAATGTGGGCAAACCAGACTACAACCAGCAGCTTTCGGAAAGCCGGGCCAAGGCAGTAGTTGCCGCCTTAACCGGGCAGGGTGTTGCCAACCAACGCCTCAAGGCAGTTGGGTTAGGGCAAACCAAGCCCCTTGTCGAAAATGTGAACGAGGAAAACAAAGCCAAAAACCGACGGGTAGTATTGGTGAAGATGGATTGAAAACCAATGCCCGCTCCCCCCAAATGACATTGATGGCATCCACCTCCCAGAAAGCTTATTCTGGGAGGTTTTTTTGTATTGCACGATTTTTTGCACTTTGGCCCTTTGACGATTGAAGATATCACCCACGCAGTGGTCAGCAGTCTAGCCTTTGCCTCAAAAACGCTACCTTTGTGACTAGACTGGCAATTGTAGGCCAGTCACTCACTTAATTTTATCTACCAATGGAAATTAAAATCACCCTTCCGGACGGTTCCGTGCGGGAGTATCCACAAGCGGTTACGGGAATGCAGATCGCCCTGAGCATTAGTGAAGGGCTGGCCCGCAACGTACTGGCTGCCAAGGTCAATGGTCAAGTGTGGGATGCCAACCGCCTCATCGAGCACGATGCCGAGGTAAAACTACTTACTTGGACAGACCCCGAGGGCAAACAGACTTTTTGGCACTCCTCGGCCCACCTATTGGCCGAAGCGCTGGAAAGCCTCTACCCGGGCACCAAGTTTGGGATCGGCCCGGCCATCGAGAACGGGTTCTACTATGACGTGGATTTTGGCGACCGCACTTTCTCCACCGATGAACTACCCAAGGTGGAAGCTAAAATGCTTGAATTGGCCAGACAAAAGGAAACCTTCACCCGTAGCGAAGTTTCCAAGGCCGAGGCGATGGCCTATTTCACCGAAAAAGGCGATCCCTATAAACTTGAACTGATCGAGGGCCTGCAAGATGGCCAGATCACGTTTTATCAGCAAGGAAATTTCACTGATCTGTGCCGCGGGCCCCACATCCCCGACACCGGTTTTATCAAAGCCCTAAAACTGACCAACGTGGCCGGGGCTTATTGGCGGGGCAACGAAAAGAACAAGATGTTGACCCGGCTGTACGGCATTACTTTCCCCAAGGACAAGGAACTGAAAGAATACTTGACATTGCTGGAAGAGGCCAAAAAGCGCGACCACCGCAAGTTGGGCCAAGAACTGGAACTGTTTGCCTTTTCCGAAAAAGTGGGCAAGGGCTTGCCGTTGTGGTTGCCCAAGGGCGCGCTACTCCGCGATCGTTTGGAGCAATTTCTCAAAAAGGCCCAAGTGAAGGCAGGTTACCAACCAGTGGTCACCCCGCACATTGGCAGCAAGCAACTGTATGTGACCTCTGGCCATTACGAAAAATATGGAAAAGATTCTTTTCAACCCATCCACACCCCGGATGAGGACGAAGAATTTTTGCTCAAGCCAATGAACTGCCCGCACCACTGCGAAATTTACAAGACGCGCCCCCGATCCTACCGCGACCTGCCCCTCCGGTTGGCCGAGTTTGGGACGGTGTACCGCTACGAGCAAAGCGGTGAGTTGCACGGCCTCACCCGGGTGCGCGGGTTCACCCAAGACGACGCCCACATTTTCTGTCGGCCCGAGCAAGTAAAAGACGAGTTCAAAAAAGTCATTGACTTGGTTTTATACGTCTTCAAATCGCTTGGTTTTGAGCACTATACGGCCCAGATCTCCTTGCGCGATCGCGTAGATCGGGGCAAGTACATCGGTTCGGACGAGTTGTGGGAGCGGGCCGAGCGCGAGATCATGGAAGCCGCCGCCGAGAAGGGCTTGCCCACCGTGATCGAGTACGGCGAAGCGGCGTTCTACGGGCCCAAACTGGATTTTTTGGTCAAAGATGCCATTGGCCGCAAGTGGCAACTGGGCACCATCCAAGTGGACTATAATTTACCCGACCGTTTTGAGCTCGAGTATGTGGGGGCTGACAACCAAAAACACCGCCCGGTAATGATCCACCGCGCCCCCTTCGGGTCAATGGAACGGTTCGTGGCCGTGCTTACCGAGCATTGCGCGGGCAATTTCCCCCTTTGGCTTTCCCCAGAACAGGTGGCGGTGCTGCCCATTTCGGAAAAGTACCACGACTACGCCCAAACCGTGTTCGCCGCTTTGCAAGAAGACGACATCCGGGGCTATTTGGATGACCGGGACGAGAAGATCGGTCGCAAAATCCGCGACGCTGAGGTCAAAAAAGTGCCTTATATGCTCATTGTGGGCGAAAAAGAACAAACCGAGGGCACCATCTCGATTCGCAAGAAAGGCGAGGGCGACTTGGGCAGTATGAGCCTCGCCGATTTCGCGGTCCATTTCCAACAGCAGATCAAAGCAGTTTTTGAAGTAAAATCACTGCTGGAGACTGAAGTTTAAGCTAGGCACTGATTCGGTTATGGTCATGGTGCAGCCCCGGGCGCGCCATGACCCTGTTTTTTGCAAAAGCAACCTTGGCTCATCTGGCAGGCAATCAATGCCCAAAAAACAGGCAAACGATCCTAGGCCAGCCCCTCCAATACCACCCGGGCCTTTTCTTTGCCCACCAGTTCGGCCAGCTCGGCTTCGGGGGTGGCCGCGATCTTCTTGACGGTCCTGTATTTTTGCAAGAGCTTCTCCAGAGTAGCCTTGCCAACGCCCGGGATGCCCTCCAGTTTGCTCACCAAGCTGTTCTTGCTGCGCTGGTTGCGGTGGAAAGTGATGGCAAAGCGGTGGGCCTCGTCGCGGACGCGCTGCAAGAGCATCAGCGATTCCGACTTTTTGTTGATGTAAAGTGGTAACTGATCTTCGGGATAAAAAATTTCTTCCAGTCGCTTGGCAATGCCCACCACCGCAACTTGGCCATAGATGCCCAATTCCTTCATGGCATCGCAGGCGGCCCCCAGTTGGCCTTTGCCCCCGTCGATCAGGATCAGGTCGGGCAGGGGCTGCTGCTCGTCCAGCAGGCGGCGGTAGCGGCGGGTCACTATTTCGTGCATCGAGGCAAAATCATCGGGCCCCACCACCGTTTTGATGTTATAGTGCCGATATTCTTTTTTGGCCGGCTTGCCTCCTTTGAAACACACCATGGCCGCCACGGGGTTGGTGCCCTGAATGTTGGAGTTGTCGAAGCACTCAATGTGCATCGGCATATTGGGCAAGTTGAGATCGGCCTTGAGCTTTTCCAGCACCCTCTTGCTCTGTTCTCTTTGCTCGCTGTCTTTCTGGATTTTCTCTTTGCGGTAAAACATGGCGTTTTTGTAGGACAGTTCTACCAGTTTGCGCAAATCACCAATTTTGGGCACGCTCACCTCAATGCCGGGAAACTCGATCTCCGGGGCGATATTGGTGATCACCCGAGGAGCTTCGCTGCGAAACTGCTGCCGGAACTCCACGATCATGTAGGCCAAGATCTGCGCGTCGCTTTCGTCCAGCTTTTTTTTCAGGTGCAGGGTTTTGGTTTGGACGATGCAACCGTGCTCGATGTTGAGGTAATTCAAAAAGGCAAATTTATCGTCCGAAGTTACGGTCACCACGTCCATGTCCGAGATGTTGGGATTGGCCACCATCGACTTGGACTGGAACTTGTCCACCAGTTCCATGCGCTCTTTGAAATACTGGGCTTTCTCAAAGGCCAGCAACTCGGCCGCTTCCAGCATCCGATCCCGAAAGTAATGCTTCACCACTCCCAATTTACCCTTCAAAATATTGACCACCAACTCAATATCGGCCAGGTATTCGGCTTCGGGCTGCAAGCCTTCACAGGGGCCTTTGCAGTTTTTGATGTGGTACTCGAGGCAAACCTTAAATTTCTTTTTGGCAATGTTATCGGCGGTGAGGGCCAGTTTGCAATTGCGGATCGTATAGAGCTTGCGCACCAGTTCGAGCAAGCTGTGCATGGCCTTCACGCTGGCATATGGCCCAAAATAAGTGCCTTGCCCGGGTCGGATCTTGCGCGTGGCGATGATGCGCGGGAACCGTTCTTTGGTGACGCAGATGTATGGGTAGGTTTTATCATCGCGCAGCAAAATATTGTAGCGCGGTTGCAATTGTTTGATCAGGTTGTTTTCCAACAACAGGGCATCAAACTCAGTATTGACCAGTGTATATTCAATTTTTTGGATCTCCCGCACCAGTTGACGGGTCTTGCGGCTTTTGTCGGTTGACTTGACAAAATAGCTGCTTACGCGGCTTTTAAGGTTTTTGGCCTTGCCGACATAAACAATTTGGCCCTCGGCGTTAAAATACTTGTATATCCCCGGTGTTTGGGGCAAGTTGCGGATGGTTTCGGCCACTTGTGGCCTTTCTTCGGCAAGGCTCATGGGAGGAATAAAACGAGGAGATGGCCCAAATCACGATCAGTTTTTCAACGGGTTTCCGGCGGTGGGCATCACGTACGTAGCCGAGTCACGCGTGGGGCGCGATTGCTGGTACTTGGAGCAATCGAGCTCAATACTCAGTTCGCCCGCCGGCTTGACAAATTCGCCCTTGGTATAGCCCAAACTGGAATCGGCATAAACTTTTTCCATAAAAACGGCAAAAGCGGGCATGGCCATGCGCGAACCTTGGCCAAAGCTCCCATCGCGGAAGTGAATGCTGCGCTTGTCGGCCCCGACCCAAACGCCCGCCACCAGATCTTTGGTGAACCCCATAAACCAACCGTCGGAATAATTTTGGGTAGTGCCCGTTTTGCAAGCGATCTGGTTGCCCTTGCGGAATTCGTATTTCCACAGGCCAGCCGCCGTACCACCCGTAATTTCGGAGGCGCCACGCATCATGTAAGTCATGATGTAGGCGTCTTCTTCGCTCAATACTTCTTTTTGCTTGGGAATATGGCGATACAGCGTTTTGCCGTTTTTGTCCTTGATATCGGTGATAAAAACTGGCTCGATCCAGCGGCCCTTGTTGGCAAAAGTGGCGTAAGCACCAGTCAGGTCAAAGACCGAGACATCGCCACCGCCGCCCAAGGCCAAGGAAGGCACGGCCTGCAACGGCGTGGTAATGCCAAAACGCCGGGCATAATCTACCACCATTTCGGGCCGCATTTCTTGCATCAGGTAGGCCGCAGCGGTATTGAGCGAAAGTGCCAGCGCGGTGCGGAGTGGATAGGAGCGGTAGGAATATCCGCCGAAATTCTTGGCGGTCCAGGTTCTTCCGCCCGGCAACGTAAAAGTGCGGGGCACATCATCGATCATAAAGCAGGGCGAAAATTTCCGTTCGGCCACGGCAGTGGCATAGACGATGGGTTTAAAAGCTGAACCGGGCTGCCGGGCTCCTTGCTTTACGTGGTCATACTTGAAATATTTGTGGTTGATGCCCCCTACCCAAGCCTTGATACCACCCGTGTGGGGATCCATGCTCATCAGGCCCGATTGCAAAAAATGCAGGTAATAGCGCACCGAATCCAAAGGGCTCAGGGTGGTATCTTTCTCCTGCTTGTCGTTTTCCCAAGTAAACACCCGCATCTTGACCGGAGTGCGCAGCGTACGGAAAATACTTATGCTGTCGTCACCGTACATGTCCTTGAGCACTCGGTAATGCTCGCTCTCGCGCACCACCCGTTCCAGAAAGTTGGGGATCTCGCGGTTGTTCTCGTCCACCCACGGGTTGCGGCCGCGCCAATGAGCAAAAAACTTGCCTTGTAATTCCTTCATGTGGGCTTGCACCGCCTGCTCGGCATAGCGCTGCATCCGGGAATCAATGGTGGTGTAGATTTTGAGCCCGCCCGAAAACAGGTCTTGCCCATTTTTGGCGCACCAATCGACGAGCCAGTTGCGCATTACCGTGCGAAAATAAGTGGCCACTCCGGTGTTGTGTCCTTCCACGTTGTACTCATCCTTGGCCCCGATGGGAGCTTGGCGAAAGGTGCGGGCTTCACTACTGGTCAGATATTGGTAGTTCTCCATTTGCTCGATCACCGTATTGCGCCGGAACAGGGCACTTTCTTCGCGCAAGATGGGATGGTAGCGGGTGGGGCTTTTCAGCATTCCCACCAGCATGGCGGCTTGGGGAACCGATAGTTTGTCAGGGGTAGTGTTGAAGTAGGTCTTGGCGGCCGATTTGATCCCGAAGGCATTACTGCCCAGTTCCACTTCGTTGAGGTACATGGTCATAATCTCCTTTTTGGTGTAGGAGCGTTCCAACTGTACGGCCAACATCCATTCTTTGGTCTTGGCAATGAGGGTATTCAGCCCGGGCACTTCGCCCCATTGGCCGGTCAGTCCACCGCGGGTCTTGAACAGCACTTTGGCCAACTGCTGGGTAATGGTGCTCGCACCCCGTTTTTTGCCTTGGAGCAAGTAATACAAAATGCTCAAGTTGCCTTTTAAGTCAATGCCCGAGTGGTCATCAAACCGGATGTCCTCAGTGGCATACAAGGCATTGAGCAAGTTGGGCGAAATTTCCTCGTATTTGATCGGGGTCCGGTTTTCCCGGAAATATTTGCCCAGCAACACCCCATCGCTCGACCACAGTTCCGAAGCCAGTTCGGTCTTGGGGTTCTCCACCGTGGTCAAGTCGGGCATCCCACCAAAATAACCGCCCCAGTCGTAACTGACCGCCACGACCCAAATGACGAAACAAGCGAGGCCGTTGGCAAAGGCCAACCAACTGATTTTTTTTAGTATCGCGTACATCTAGCTACCACAAAAGAACTGGGGCAAAGGTAAGGTTTTTGAAGTGAGTTCGCAATTATGCACAAACAGGGAAAAACTTACGTCATAATAATTCACGGCTGGCTCCTGCCAATGGGCCAAGATAGGGAAATCATAAAATTTGCCTAACTTTGAATAATAGGAAGCTAAAACGAGAACAGCATACCCCCCAAATACCAACGTAGCTAGGAAACCAGCCACTAATTAATGGGAGAGAGCCACTTTCGGGGCAGTTCATCTTTGAAAAAATGAGGGAGATAAAATCCCAACTGTTGAGCATGTCAAAAATCAAGCCGATTATAATTTATCAACTATTTTTAGTAAAAAAACCAGCTAAGTAATAAAAGCGGGAACAAACGAGAAAGCAAGTACAAATAAATATTTTCCAAGTTGTTGTATTGACCTATGAAGCACATATCCAGGTTTGTCATCTTTCTGCTTGCCGCAGCAATGCCGCCGGTTTTGGTCTTTGGCTCACCGCTTTCAGGTCGGGACACTTTGTCTTTTTTGGCCGCCAAGCAAAGTGGCAAGTTATTGTTGAGTATCCGGGGCGCCTACAACCCCAACAAGCCCAAACCACTGATCAGTCCCAACATGGGCGAGTGTATTGACCTTCGGATGAAGAACAATAGTGATTCAGTTCTTTATATCAGGATGTCTGCTGGCACCATTTTGATTTCTCAGGACAGCAGTGTACAGGATATGATCGTTACCAAGGCCATTGTCTATACCCTGCAACCCAAACAAAAGATCCGCAAATCGCTGTTTGCGCTCTGTGGCGAGCTACACCGCAATGCCCCCGATATTTATGTCAATTATGAAGTTGGTCAAATGGCCGATCCGCCCATGGTTCGCCTTGCCCAAGTCATCGAGGCCACTGGAGCACAAAACAAGGCTGGGCAATACGCGGTTTGGGCATTGAGTGACCAAGCCACCATCAAGGATCTGGGGGAGGATCTCCAAGTGTTGGCCCAAAGCCAAGCACTGTTGGACATGGCCCACATCAACTTTGATATTTTTGGCAAAAGCACCAACAGTGCACCAACGATCAAGCAAAAGGGCACCGTGCGACGGGAAGAAAAAGTGGCCAAGCAAGTTGCCGGGCCTACTGAGTCACAGCTAGGGGAAAACAATCTCACGGAGCAACCCGACCAGCCAAGTTTAACCACTGTCCCGACTGATAATGAGGCAATGACCAGTCCGAAACAGTCACTGGAGCCATCCAAAATTCAGCCACCCACTAGTGAAGAATCAACTGGAGCTTTCTATCTTCTATGTTTCGGCTTGACGGTGGTAAGTGCTTACTGGTTGATGCGCAAGAAGTTAGGCCCCAACGAACAACATAACCATCATCGGAAGGTTTAGGCTTACCCGCTTTTTTCTTGTGGCAAACCTTAGCGTTCGTCCAAAATTTGTGCGTAATTTTGCCCAATGAAAAACGAGCGCCTACTACTATTAACGCTTGCCCTAGTTCAGTTTACGCACATCATGGATTTCATGATCCTGATGCCCCTTGGTCCGCAGCTTATGCGCTTGTTCCGTGTCACTCCCCAACAATTTAGTCTTTTGGTGTCTTCTTACACCATCACTGCAGGGGTTTTCGGTTTTGCCGGGGCGTTTGTCATCGATCGGTTCGATCGTAAGTTCGCGCTGTTGTCAATGTTCGGCTGTTTTGCCGTAGGCACTTTGGCCTGTGCGTTTGCCCCTAATTACCCCATTCTGCTCATCACTCGGAGTTTGACCGGAGCTTCGGGCGGCATGCTGGGCGCCATCATTTTGGCCATCGTGGCCGATGTTATCCCTCTTGAGCGACGCGCCTCGGCGATGGGTATCGTTACTTCAGGCTTTTCGGCTGCATCCGTATTTGGGGTACCCTTTGGGCTGTTCTTAGCCACTCAAGCCGGTTGGAACGCCCCTTTTCTGTTCTTGGGCCTCACCAGTCTGGGGGTGGCGGGGTGTATCTGGGTGTTCATTCCACCGGTAAACCGCCACTTGCACGCCGACCAACCACGCCAACGGCCCTTGGAAATAATCACCAATGTGACCAGCAACCCTAACCAGCTTAGGGCATTGCTGTTTATGATGCTGCTCATGCTGGGCAATTTTACGGTTATCCCCTTCATCAGTCCCTATTTGGTGGCCAATGTTGGGTTTCCCGAGGACAAACTGACCTACGTTTACCTGATCGGGGGAGCGTTGACCATTTTTGCCTCCCCGCTCATGGGAAAACTGGCCGACCGATTTGGCCACTTCAAGTCCTTTCAGTTCTTTATGTTGCTGTATCTGATCCCGATCTTAGCCATTACCAACATGCCCGTTATCCCCATGGCCTTGGTTTTGACGGTCACCGCACTGTTTTTTGTTTTTGGCAGCGGGCGCATGATCCCGGCCATGACCATGATCTCGGCCACTGTCACCCCCGAAACACGGGGCAGTTTTATGAGCCTCAACTCGTCCGTCCAGCAGCTATCAGTAGGGGCGGCTTCGCTGATCGGCGGGTTTATTATCGCCAAAGGCCCCGTGGGTGAGCTGTTGAATTATTCCTATGTTGGCATTCTGGCCGTTGTCACCAGCTTGGCCGCTATCGTAGTGTCGCGTGGGCTGATTGCCAAATCATAGTTTAAATCGGTAAACTTATCCATTTATGTCATCCAACGAGCCCCATCTACACAGCATATTGATCGTGGAGGACAACGCCATCAACATGATGGTATTAAGCAAATACCTTGTTCCTTTCTACCAAGTATATAAAGCTTTTAATGTGGCCGAAGCCCTTCAGCAGTTGCAAGAGTTTAATATTAACTGCTTGCTGATGGATATTGAGATTGGCGACCCTGAACTGGACGGAATTGGCCTTCTCCAACAAATCCGCGCGATGCCTAGTTATGTTCAAGTATGTGCCATAGCCATCTCCTCGCACCAAGGCGAGGAATACGAAGCAAAGATCACGTCCGCTGGGTTTAATGCCTTTTTTTCCAAGCCAATAGCCAAAGCCCCCTTGCTAGCAGAGATTATACGACTACTCAATTGAGCCTTTCTCATTGATTTACAATGTGATGGCTTATCGGTTTTAGCAAAGTTGCTCAAAAGTCACGCTAACTGTTACCTGTCATGGATCGTTTTGCTGAAGGGCTGTTGCCCCACTGGCTCATCAACTCTGATAATTATTTCTTGACCGTCACAGATCTAGGAGGAAGATTATTGTTTGGCAACCATTCTTTCAAAAATAATTTTTTTGAACACAAAGATGATTTTACCAACCAGTCTTTGGGCACTTTATTACATCCCGATGACGCAGCCAAATATGCCCAAACCTTAGTCTTGTGTCGGGCCGACCCCAGCGTAATCATTCCAATCCAACTCCGGCAACTGACCAAGCCCGGCCACCAGTTCGCGCGGGTGCAGCAGTGGGAGTTTTCGTTGTTCCCTGGCCACCAAAACCAAGAATTGGGCATTTTGGGCATTGGGCATGACATTACGCATGCCTATCGCGCGGAGCAACAAAGTATGGCCTTGGGCCAAAAGCTAGAGATCCTCATGGCCAATATCACGGATGGCTTTTATATGGTGGACCCCAACTGGACTTTGCTCATGGCCAACGCTGCTGCTGCAGAGATGTTTGGGATACCAATCCAGCAATACGTTGGGCGAAATATGTGGGACTTTTTTGACAATTCGGAGGCTTATCGTTACCCCAAGGAACTCAGGCGGGCCATGCGAGACAATGTAACCCTGCACTTTAACGACTACAGTCTCAAAATACACCGCTGGTTCGCCGTGACGGCCTATCCCTCGCCCGAAGGGTTAATGATTTTTTGTAAAGACTTGACCAACGAACAACTGGCCCAACAGCGGTTGATCACTTCTGAAAATAAATTGCGTGCCATCTTGGACAGCACCTCGGATAGTAACGTGCTGATCGGTCCAAACTTTGAAATTCTCTCCTTCAACTCGGTGGCCCAAGCCGATGCCCGCCGCTATTGGCACAAAGAGCTGAGGGAGGGGGGACCGGTAAGCGACTATGTGCCCAAAGCAATCCGGGATCAATTTAAGAAAGAATTCCGCCGGGCCGTTCAAGGTGAGACCGTGAGCGCCGAAATCATGATCCAGCTGTCGCCCGAGGAAAGTAGGTGGTTTGAGGTCAAGTACTTCCCCGTTATTGGCCATAACGGCAGTTTTATCGGGGTGGCATTCAATTCCACCAATATTGACAAGCGCAAGCGGGCCGAAGCCGAAGCTGCACAGGCCACCCGCAAGTTGAATGCCGCTTACAACAGCGGCGCGGAAGCCCGATCGCTGATCGGCCCTGACCATAAAATCATATATTTCAATGAACTAAGCGCTCAGTTGGTGCAGCGTTTTTTTGGGCGGCGGCCCCAGGTTGGTGATGTCATGCTGGATTATATTTTTGCCGCAAACAAAGACTATGTGCTGGATTTACTTACCGCAGCATTGGCAGGAGAGCCGAGCCAAATAGAGACCAGAATAAGCACTTCGCCCAAAACGTACCGCTGGTACCGCACCAGCTATTCCCCGGTGTATGACCAGGGGCAGATCATTGCTGTTTCTTATGTGGTGCAAGACATCACCGCCGAAAAGCGAAAAGAGAAAAGGATATTGGCCCAAAACCGTGCCCTCAAAAAAATTGCTTGGCAACAATCGCATGAAGTCCGGGGACCGTTGGCCAGTATCATGGGCCTGGCTCAGCTCTTGCTGAACGACAAACAGGCCGATGAGACCATAAAAGCCGACTACTTAGCCCACTTGCTCAAGTCCACTGCGGCACTGGATACGGTCATCCGCCAAATCGTTCAGCAGGCCAATCAAATTATTTAGCCATTTGTTATTGGGTTTTGACCCATCGTTCCGGCAGGCCCCGACCAGTGCCAAGTTTGGGATAGATGGCCTGTATTTCGCAGATTCAACTTTGAAAGGTAACTTTATTTTTTGGTTAAATTTTGTATTGGAATGTCCTATTTTA
>JAYUVL010000415.1:0-4655 GCA_043754075.1 Cytophagales bacterium
GAAAAAGAAGTGGTTTAAAAAATTTTGGTTTTACAAATTATTCAAAATCAAGGGAATCAATCCTATAAATTGTTCAAATCACTTTAATCCTAGTATATTTTGCGAATATTGTCCCGGCAATGCGCTCATTGTGCCATTATTGATGGTAAATTTGTTCAATTGATTATTTAGCTGTTTAGCCAATATGACTCACTTCCCCGACGATCATACCCATCTCCATTTGTGCCTCACCAGTGCCCGGCGCGAGCAAATCTTGACCCGGAACCTCCGCGAAAACGGCTATCCGTCCATCAGCAGTGGTGAGCTGGCGGGCGCGTTCTCGTTTGACCAGCCCATCAAGCCAAATTTGCTGATCAAAGCCTTGCCACCAGTGATGGCCCCAGCCGAAATTCTTGAGCTGCAAAGCTGCCGCCAGCACCATCCCGAGTGCCATTTGGTCGTGCTGACCTCCCCTGAGCTGTACCACCTCCCGGCGCTCCAGCAGTTACAGATCCACGGGTACTTGCCCCTGGATGCCCAGATCGGGGAAGTGCTGGCCTGCCTGCTGGACGTACTGGCCGGTTTGGTCTACCGCAGCCCGCAGTTGCTGGGCAAACCAGCCGAGGAACCCTTGCCGCTCAAAATCAAGCGGTTAACTCCCAGGGAGCGCGAAGTGTTTGACCTGATGTGCCAAGGGAAACGCAATAATGCCATAGCCGAGGCCCTGTCGGTAAGGCCGGACACAATCAAAAACCACCGGACCCGGATATTGGAAAAACTGCGGCTCCCCGGTATGGCCGAACTCTATGAAGTGGCCGCCCAATGGAAAAAGAGAAAGTGAGCAATACGTTGGCGCATTACGTGGCCGCCCCGGTGGAAGATGACCACGCCGACCGGGGAGGCCCGGGGTGACCGTCATCCGGTTGCGCTAGTTGGGATGCTTCGGCCAAGTTGGATAAAACAGTCCGTCGGTGGTTATGGGTAACGTATCAGCGTTTGGTGAAACAATTGGCCTCTTTTGCCGTTTTAAGTTTGCAATTGACCAATGGCCTCCAATGCACCAACTCACCGCTAACTCGCCGCTGCCCCACCTCCACCTGTGCCTCGGGTGCGCCTTGCGCGAGCACCACCTGGCCCAAGACCTCCAAATAAACGGCTATCGATACATCAGTCACGGGGCGCTGGCTGGGGCATTGGCGGCCAATCAAGGAGCTAAACCGAACGTATTGCTCAAATTACTGAGTGAGCTTGCCCAAACCGAAATAGCGGAACTACAACAATGCCGCCGGCACCATTCCGAGTGCCATTTGATCGTGCTGACCTCCTCCGAGCTATTCCGCCACCCTGCCCTTCAGCAGTTACAAGTCCACGGGTACTTGCCCTTGGATGCCCAGATCGGGGAAGTGCTGGCCTGCCTGCTGGACGTGCTGGACGGTTTGATTTACCGCAGCCCGTCGCTAGTGGGGATGCCACCGGTGCCGCCGTGGCTGGCCAAGATCGAGGCATTGACTCCCCGCGAGCGCGAGATCCTGGGCTTGCTGGCCCAAGGGAAACGCGCCCGGGCCATTGCCGAGGCCCTGTTTGTGAGCTACCACACCCTCAAGAACCACAAGGCCCGGATCGTGGAAAAACTGGGACTGCCCGGCATGGCCGAACTCTATGAAGTAGCTGCCCAATGGAAAAACCGAAGTGCCTAGGGAAACTGGCGGATCAGCGGACAACATAGTAATTTTTTACTATTGACAATGCTAAACTGGCCGCTGATCTTTGCCCTGTAGTTCACTTTTAACCCATTTATCAAATGAAAAATTCATGTCTCAGTC
The DNA here is from genome assembly GCA_043754075.1 of Cytophagales bacterium. Classification (GTDB taxonomy): domain Bacteria; phylum Bacteroidota; class Bacteroidia; order Cytophagales; family Thermoflexibacteraceae; genus JALONO01. The sequence goes on from JAYUVL010000415.1 coordinate 1,803, forward strand.
CCAAACCACCAAAAATTCAAGCGATGAAAAAAGTTCTTGCCAGTGCCGCACTCATTTGGTTGATAGGGCTTGGTGCCTGTAACAAAGAGATTTCCCCAGCGGAACAAATAGCTGACAACCCCAAACTTGTTGCTTTTATCGGCAAACAAAAATCGAAGATTTTGCTCAAAGATGTGGCTAAACTGCGCGCCAACTTGGTCAAAGCCCATTCCGGGGAGGTACAGGGCCTCGAGCGGGTAAATGTTTATTTGAACGATAAAGGCATTTACGTATTGGAGTATGCCGGGCCCACGAAGGATGGCAAATACCGGACGTATGGCCGTGCTTTGGTCTATGATGAAAGCACTGGGGCCATCTTGATGTCGGGACAGTGTACCCAAACCTGCACGTCCTCCAGCGACTGCCGGGGCTGCGCATTGACCATCCATTCCGATTGCTCGGGCAGTTGCCATTGCAATAGCGGCGGCGGAGGATCCACACATACGGTTTCAACCGGTAAAACCCTTGACTAAATGGAGAAGCGCCCGATGGCTTGGAACCGAATTTTCCCTTAGAGTGCGGCACCGTTAATGCTTTTCACCGGCCGATTTTGTCAGGCAATTGGCCATCCAATGATTGTGGCGCGAATTGGAGCTGGACGTTCCCCTATCAGCAACTTTAGCCCGGCCCTAGCTTGTTTTCCGCACTAGTTCGTTTCGGCGAACCGGTGTTTTACTTTTAAAACCTTCTCCCCCCATCCGCATGAAAACGTTCCTTTTTGCCCTGCTGGCCCTGCTACTGACCGGGGCCAGTGCCCAAGCCCAGCGCCTGGAGATCCAAGTGGCCGGTGGGCTGGCCCATCTCATTACCGGTAAGCAAGAAACCCGGTTTTCGCCCTTTGGCCGATCCTAGGTGAACAAAGAACCGTTTGGCTCGGGGTTGGGCCTGAACGTGGGCTGGGTATGGCGCGGTGCTAACAAGGTATATGTCCAGTATCAGCGGCAACTGTTCACCCACCGGGCCAATTACACCCAAGATTTCCTGCCCCGGGGGAGTGTCTTTATCCGCGATGTCCGCCTGCGCGATAGGTGGCACTTGGTCGCCCTGGGCTACGCCCGCAAACTGGCGGGGCAAAAGCACCAGTTCTGGGCCGGGGGCGGGGGGTACCTCAGCCTGCGCGATCCGCAAGACCTGGTAGTTGGTGGCCTACCTGACCAACCGATCCAAGTGTTTTTGGATGGTATCAGGTCTAGCCCAATCGTCAAGACTGCTAACCAGATGGATGGTGGGGTGCATGTGGATCTGGCCTACGAGCACGTGATCAACGAGCGGGTATCGGTGGGCGTGCGGGGCCAAGTTTTTTACTCAATCCCCATTGACGAGTATAACAAAACCCTGTTTCCCTTCATTACGGTACGGTTCTGAGGCGGGGGCAAGCCATTGCCTTTCGCCATAACCCCCCAAAGCCCACTGGACTGCTCCAGTGGGCTTTGGGGTTAAGTTTATCGGTGGCTATTTTTCGGCCAGTCCTTTTTCCAAGTTCTCCAGCAGGCCCTTGGCCACTGCATTGTTTTTCTTGGCTTTGATGGCCTTGAGCAATTCCAATGCCTCGGCCCCCACTTCGTATAGCCCGACCGGATTGTGGTCGGCGTTGTAGCTCGTGATCAAAAAATGTAATTTGGAGATGATACCTTTGTGCTCATCCACGCCCAGCTTGGTAAACTTTTCCAAGGCTTCGCGGCAAGCTTGCTCGATCGTGGCTCCGGGGATTTCTTCTGCCATAAAACTAAGGTTTGAAACAATAACGATGATTTTGCAGCAAAGTAAGCGAATTTTTACAAGATAAGCAGGTTAATTTTTGAATAACTGGTGTCGATGATGCAACTCCCCAACGGCAAGTCTCTTTTTGATCAGGTGCGCAGGGCCTTGCTAGGCGGCTATCCGGCCACCGAGGCGGCCGCCATTGCGTGGCGTGTGGTGGAAGCCCACACGGGCCTGGGCCGCTTGGCGATCTTGGCGGGCAAAGCGCCCGATCACTTCGTGGCCGCCGATTTTGCGGCCCTCATCCACCGCCTCCAAGCCCATGAGCCAGTGCAATACGTGTTGGGCGAAACTGAATTTGCCGGGTTTAGGCTCAAGGTAAGCCCGGCGGCCCTTATCCCCCGCCCCGAAACCGAGGAGCTAGTGGCGTGGATCGCTCAAGAACAGGCGGCCGGGCCAGTCCCCCCCATTTTCTTGGACATGGGCACGGGGAGCGGGGCCATTGCCGTGGCCCTGGCCAAACTGCTCGCCCCGGTGCGGGCCATTGCGCTGGACATCAGCCCGGCGGCCTTGGCTTTGGCCCAAGAAAACGCCCTGGCCCACCACGCCCTTATTGAGTTTCGCCAAGCGGATATGTTGGCCTTGGCTGGAACCGGGCCAACCTCCGAGTGGCCCATTTTTGATTTTATCGTGAGCAATCCTCCTTATGTAATGGCCCGCGAGGCCGAAGCCATGCACCCAAACGTGCTGGATCACGAGCCGCACTTGGCCTTGTTCGTGCCCGACGACGACCCGCTGCGCTTTTACCGGGCCATTGGCCAGTTTGCCCGCCACCATTTGAAACCGGGCGGCTCACTGTATCTCGAAATCAATGAACAACTGGGGCTGGCCACGAGCGAACTGCTCCGCTCCGTCGGTTTTCGCCACGTCCAGATCCGCCCCGATGTGCATGGCAAAGATCGGATGCTTCGCGCCGACATTTAATGCTTTATTGATTGCTCATTCTGGTTTCTTAAGTAGAAAAAGGAATAAGAAACTTTGCGCAATCAATGGAGTTGTTTTTTTAAGAGTTACCTTTTGCTGTTTTTCAAAAATGCTGATCAACGAGTAATC
>JAYUVL010000416.1:0-2726 GCA_043754075.1 Cytophagales bacterium
GCCAAAATTTTTTGCAAGCAATTCTCACGATTTGGGCACAAGCGACTCCATCTCCTGGCTAATGGTAAACGCACGAGAAAATGGCTTGGTTCTTACGTTCGCCCCTCAAAAGTTAGAACAATAACGCTCCTAGCGCAACACCCGGCCAGCTACCCAGCGCACGGCCAAAGTGGCAAAGGCCACTACTGTAATGGAGCTGAGCGGCATCAAAATGGCCGAAACAACGGGTGACAGTGCACCCCGGACGGCAAAGCTGAGACCGATCACGTTGTAGCCCAGCGAAAGCACAAAGCAAAGCCGGATGATCATTACTGAGGCTTTGGCCAGCCGGATAAACTGGGGCAGTTGCCGGAACGACTGGCCGTCGAGGATGGCGTCGGAAGCGGGCGAGAAAGCCAGCACATTGTCAGATACTGCCACGCCCACGTTGCTTTGCTTCAGGGCCCCGGCATCATTCAGGCCATCGCCGAGCATGAGCACTTGCTTGCCTTTTTCCCGCAACTGCTGGACAAAATCGAGCTTGCCCTGTGGACTTTGGCCAAACAACATGGGGGTCAGGCTTTGGTGGCCAGCAAACAATTTTTCCAACCGCCCGCGCTCTTTCTCATTGTCGCCCGAAAGCACAATGAGCCGGTGGGTGGGGGCAAGGGCCCCAATCACTTCCTCCACCCCTGCCCGATAGTGGTTTTGGACGTGGAAGCAGCCCCGATAAATGCCCCCGATGCTGAGGTAAACCCGGCTGCCAGCGGTTTCTGTTTCAGCAATGTCGGCTCCGGCAAACTTGGCTGTGCCCAATACCAGTTTTTGCGCGGCCCAAATGCCTTGCAAGCCTTGCCCAGCCACCTCGTTAATGGCTTGCAGGCCAGTACTGGCCGTTCCGTTGGGGAGTTTTATCCACTCGGCTACTGCCTTGCTCAAGGGGTGGGTGGACTGTTTGGCGAGGGCCTGCACTGCGGCCAGTTCGGCCTCGGTGAGCGGCGGGCCGTCAAAGTGGACTTCGGCCCGTTGGGTATCGGTCAGGGTGCCGGTCTTGTCCAGCACAATGGTGTCAATGGCCGCCAATTGTTCGATCACCGCCGTGTTCTTGAGGTAGAAATTGCGCCGCCCAAAAATGCGGAGGGCCATGCCCAGGGCAAACGGTGCTGCCAGCGAAATGGCGCAGGGGCACGCGATGATGAGCACCGAGGTAAAGGCCCGGACGGCGGTGGGCAGGTCTTGGGGCAACCAATACAGGGCCGCCCCGATGGATACTACTAGCACATTGGTCGTGAAGGCTTTGCTGAATTGATTGGTGATCCGCGCGATCTGGGAGGCATCCGTTTTTTGGAAAGCGTCGTTGTTCCACAACGCGGTCAAATAACTTTGCGAAAAAGCCTTGGTCACTTCCAATTCAATCGTGCCCCCGGTTTGCCGCCCGCCCGCATATACGAGCTCTCCAACGTGCTTGGCCACGGGCACGGCTTCGCCAGTGACGAAACTATAATCAATCATGGCCGATGCTTCGCCAAGGGTTTTGAGCATGAGCGCGTCGGCCGGGATGAGTTCTTGGTGGTGGATCAGCATCCGGTCGCCCCGTTTTAGATCGGCCACTTGCACCATCCGCTCTTGGCCATCTTCCCGAATGGTGACCGAAATGGGAAAATAGGATTTGTAGTCTCGTTCAAATGAAAGGGCATCAAACGTTTTTTGCTGAAACAGACGGCCACTGAGCAAGAAAAACAGCAGTCCACCGAGCGAGTCGAGGTAGCCCGCACCCGTGTGCGAGAGGATTTCGTAAAGGCTGACGAAAAACAGGGCCACTATGCCCAGCGCAATCGGCACGTCGATGTTCATTTGCCGTTGGCGGAACGCTTGATAGGCCGACCAGAAGTAATCGGTCGAACAATAGAAAACCACGGGCAAGGCCAGGGCAATGTTGAGGTACCCAAAAAATTGGCGAAAATTGCTCTCCACAAACTCGCCCAAGGTCAGGTATTCGGGAAAACTGAGCAACATCAGATTGCCAAAACAGAAAAACGCAATCCCCGATTTATACAGCAATGACCGATCAGCTTTCGGCTTGCGGGCCTCGGCAGTCTTGTCCAAGCTCTCTAGGGTGATGTGGGGCGGATAGCCCACATTGGCCAACAGATCAGCCACTTGGCGGAGCGTAACTTGATCGGGCAAATAGGAGATGCTCACTTCTTTGCGCAAAAAATTGACCCTGGAGCCAGCAATGCCCGGGTGGAGCTTGTGCAGGTTTTCCAGCAGCCAAATACACGAACTGCAATGAATGGCTGGGACAAAGAACGTAACTTTGGCCACTTGCCCATCCGAAAAATCCAGCAATTGGGAAACCACCTTTTCATCGGCCAAAAATTTATATTGGTCATTGGTGGGGCGTTCGCGCAGGTTGAGGCCGGCTTGGGCGTTGAGTTGATAATAATTGCACAGGTCGTTATCGCGCAGCATTTCGTACACGGTGGCGCAGCCGAGGCAGCAAAAATGCTTATCGTCGCGTTGAAGGGGTTCGCCCTCCAAATTTTCGCCGCAGTGGTAGCATACGTGCTCCACGGCCATTTTCAATTCAGGCATGCTGATCTATGTTAGTCCCGGGAACGGGGCTGGTTGCGCGGCCATTGACCAGAAAAGCAACCTTGGCCGCACATTTCCCTTTGTTGATGGAGCAAAATTAGGTGGGGACTGACATAGATCAGCATGCCTGAATTGAAAATGGCCGTAGAGCA
>JAYUVL010000417.1:0-12425 GCA_043754075.1 Cytophagales bacterium
CTCGGCAAACTGGCTACGATTGTACGTGTCGTGAAAACTCTTGAAATAAGAGGCGCTGGTTTCGTACTGTTGCTGTTTGAAATAGCAATAAGCCCAATAAAACTGGGCCTTTTCGGCTTCGGGCGTGCCCCGCAAGATGGGGATCAAATCCTCGAGCAGAACACCAGCCCGATAGTAATCTTGCTTTTGTTCATAATACTCAATGGCGGCGTTGTAGCGCACTTTCCAGTCTTCATTTTTGATCAAACGCTGGAACCTACCGCAACTACCCAAGAGGCAGACGACAAGAAAAACTAAAAAATACTGTTTCACCATAAAGGCAAAGTTATACAGATAGGATTGATTCACAAAATTTTGGGTAAAGATGACTTTAAGAGCCCAAAGGTTGCGCCAATCAAAGGCACAATCAAAAAAACCAAACTTGGCGTTCACCCAGCCCTAGATAAAGCATTTGGCCCTAAATTCGTCAAAAAATCGGTTAAACTCATCTTCTTTGTCATTTGGATCGACAATGTCGCGCCAAGTGGACACTCCGCGCTTGTAGCGCACCCGATTGGCGAGGGGGGAGTAAAACAATTGGACGCCACCTGTGCCGGCCAATTTGGCCAAACTCTTGTACTCCACCGTTTGATCCTGTTTGTTGATCACTCCAAAAACCTCCAATGGTCGCCCGCCCGGCCTGTCTTTGGCCAGTTCGGGGAGGAGTTGGAGGAAAGTGGTGGTAGCGTTGATGTCCAACGTACTGGCCACCACTGGCACCATCAATATGTCCGAGGCCAAGATGCTGTACATGATCGGGTCGTCGGTGATGCGCCCCGGGGGCAGATCCATGAAGATCAAATCGTACTTCCGCTCGGCCAGGGTCAGTACTTTGGCGAAATAATCTTGCGGGTTTTGTTGGAGCCAATTAAAAGCAAACACGTCATAAGACTGCGGGTTTGCTTCTTGCTGGTGGATCTGTTTGACCGACAGTTGGGGATCGGAATCGATGACCAATAAGCGGTAGTTGGTTCGGTTGCGGATGGCCGCCGAGGTCAGCATCAGCAATGTGCTTTTGCCGGAACCACCTTTGAGAGTGGTGAAAGAAACAATCTTGGGCATTAAATCAAATTTATTCCAGGGTTAAAAGGACGCTTGGGTTTTCCGGGTTGATTGGGGCAGTTTTCGGCGGCCCGCCCCCCAAAACCAATTTTGATGACGGGGCGAACGGCTGGACAAAGTCAGCCATCTGGTGTTACCCCATGTTCTTTGGTCAACGAATGGCCAGACCATACAAACGGCCCCCCAACAGCGCAAAGTTAATGTGATTTGGCCACTTGCAACACCCGGGAGGTTTCGCGTTCGGTCAATCGGTTGAACAACTCGAGCAAAAACCGGGTACGGTCGCCGGGCTTGCCCTGCCCAATGGTATGATCGTCGATTTGCACAATGGGCATCACCTTTTTGGTAGTACCGGTGGTGAACACTTCGTCGGCCGTCCATAGCTCCTCCACCTGAACTGTCCGCTGTTGGATTTTAAAATTATCGGCAGCTATTTCCAGCACAAGCCGCCGGGTAATGCCCTTGAGCACATTGTGGTGAGGAGTGATGAGCGTGTCGCCCTTGAACAAAAAAACATTGCTCCGGCTCAATTCACTGACCTCGCCTTGGTAATGGTAGAGCACATCGGCCGCATTTTGGGCCTTTATTTCCTTGGCCAATAGGATCACCCGGATGTAATTGGTGCTCTTGACCTCGGGCAGGTCGCGCAGGTACTCGTGGGTGATCACTTTGATGCCGTGGGTGAACTTGCGCTCGTCCACGGGCGGGACCGGCTCGGTCATGATCATCAGGTTGGGCACGCCGGGGGTGATGCCATCGTCGGTGTAGCCCCCAGTCAAAACCAAGCGGAAGGCCACTTCGGCAAATCCTGACAGGCGGAACAGTTCGTCCATGATCTCCTTGATATGCGGTTTGGCCAGTGGTACTTCCAGTTGCATTTGGGTGGCCGAGCAAAAAAAACGCGATAGGTACAGATCCGGCATGAACGGGGCCCCATTATACGTGCGGCAATAGTCAAACAAGCCATAGCCACGCAATAAGCCAATGTCGTTGACATAGATTTGAGCTGCATCTACGGGAAAAAAATCGCCATTGACATAACAAAAATGTCTCATTGTTGATAAAAAATAAAGCGTAAGGAAAAAAATGGGATTGGGTGCTGGGTACCCCCTGATTCAACAAATGTAATCAATTTTATTTCACGACCCACCGCCATTGCCAAAAAATGAGGTTGGCTAATCGTGGAAGCACCGTAAATCGCTTTTTTTTGGACTTTTGTCTAGGGGACGAGACACTCTTCCGCGCCCCAATCTCCTAGTAACGTTTTCAATCAAAAAGTGCTTTTTTTAGTTTTAAATTTCATTGTGTTTATAGCCAATAAAAAGGCATTTAAAGCAACTCTGCGCAACATTAATTCATAAGATAAAGACGCTGGATAGTTTTTGAATTTTCGCAATTCTTTTGCTTTTGAGCATAACCAAAAAGTAGCAACCGGGCAGTTGGGCCCAGTTGCTACTTTTTTTGGCTCATTGTCTTGTCAATGCTTATTTTGTCACCTTTAAAACGCCCTGCATCACGCTGGCGTGGCCGGGGTAGGTACATACATAGGTGTAGGTGCCAGGCTCGGTCGGGGCCAAGAAATAAATGGCTTCCGATCCGTTGGGTTGCAAGAGTTTGGTGTGAAACAGCACCAGCGCGGAGTTGGGCACATAGTCCAGGCCGGAGCTTTCCAAACCCATGTTCTCGGCCAGTTTGCCCACGGCAGCGGCGGCATTGGGCTTCACTATCACCAAGTTATGGGTCATATCATCGTTGTTGTTGAACACCAGTTTGACCTTGCTGCCCGCTTTTACCTGCAATTCTTTGACGCTGAAATTGAGATTGGGCCGCGTGCCCACCGTCAGCACTTGGTCGGGCTGGCCCCATGATGAGGGCATTTTGGTGATCCGTTTGGCACTTTTGGCCTCACTGGGCTTGGCCCCGGTTTTAGCGGGCATTTTGGCGTCGGTCTTGGGCATGGCGTGCTGATGGGCCATTTGGCTGGCGGTCAATGTGGCCTTTTCGCCCTCGGGCAAGTTGTTGAGGGTGTAGTACCCGACGTTGTGCAGCAGGCCCGCACCTTGTTCAGTCTGGACATTGCTGATTTTTAGCTCATGGATGTATCCTTCGCGCAGGCCATCCACCACCAGCCTGACCTTGGTGCGGTCGCCAGAAACGATCGCCCCCTTGATCGCGCAAGTTTGTTGATTGATAATGGGGCTGCCGTATTCGTGCTGATACTTGTAAGTGAAACCATTGATTTGGTAGTTCGTGGTATTTTGCAACGTCTTTTGATCAGCGGGCAAGGTAAATTCCACTTCAAAACCATCGGGCTGGGCCGTGATCGTCTTGATTTCAAACGGGGTTTTCCCGGTCCAGACCAGGCGCTGAAGGGCATAGGGGGCTTTGCCGGTGCTGGCCCATCCCCGGCTGGTCATCCCCCCAAACAGCGAACCGTCCAAACCCCAGCGGAGGCGCAGCAGTCCCGAGGCAAAGCCCTCGCGGAAGGGATAGCAAGCACCCTGATACTTGCCCTTTACTTTTTCCAAGCTCATCCGCATGATTTTGGAATGTCCCTGATCGGCCACAAAATATTGGCCGGCAAATGGCCCGAAGGCGCCTTGGGTGGTATCTTCCAAAATGTCGGAGGTGGAGATGCCCATGAGCGTGTGCGGGAACCAAACGCAGGGCAACTTGAGTTGGGCCAACTGTTTGGCGGCTTCGTGCATGGGAGCGCCCGTGTCCACAGCTTTCAAGTCGGCTTTGGTCAATGCCAGCGGCGATCCCGGCTCTTTGGTCCAGTTCAGCCCGCCCGCATTGCCCGCAAAATCGCCCTTTTCCAAATGCGTGACCCGGCCCGAACCCACCCAGTCGCCCTGATTTTCGGCATAAAACACATCGTTGGCCGAGTTGACGGTGAACCCCGCCGGGGAGCGCAAGCCGGTGGCAATGGGCGACATCTCGCCGCTGGGTTTGATTTTGAGCAACCAACCGTGCCATTTGCCCAGCCCATCGCCATAGCCAACCCAAGCCACGTTCAGGGTGACGAACATATCGCCATTTTTGTCAAAGATGGGCCCATAAGCGTATTCATGATAGTTGCCGCTCAGTTCAAAGCGGTGGATCGGGGCAAACACATCGGCCCGGCCATCGCCATCGGTGTCGGTCAGTTTGGTGAGTTCGCCGCGCTGGGTGCAATAGAAGGACCCATCGCGATAAGCCAAGCCCAGTACCTCGTGCAACCCGGCGGCATAGCGGCTAAAATACGGTGACGAACCGCCCAGCATATAGGGGTTGTCCACCAGCCAAATTTCTCCCCGCCGGGTGCTGACTCCCAGCCGCCCGTCGGGCAGCACGGCCAAGCCACCCACTTCCAGTTCAATGTTTTCGGGAATGGGAATGGTGCGGATTTGATAGAAATCATCTTCGGATTGGGGGCGGGCTTTTTGGGCAACTGCTCCCCAATGGAGCAACCAAAAACTGGCAATGAAATAAAGGAATAGGCGTTTCATAAGTGGGGGATTAGTTTACCAAACCAAATCATATTTTAGTACACCATTTGGCGATTCGGCCAAAAGCACTTGTTGACCATTTAGCGTTTTGATGGTCAGTTTTAAATTTTGGTTTTCAGCTATTTGCAAAAAATACTGTTGATTGTTGACCGCAAAAATATTTTTACTTATTTCGCGGATGGATGCTCCCTCCGCTAGCCGAAAAACTAGTTTTTTATTGGCCGGAACATTACTTATTTTCAAACTTCTTGCCAGCCCTTTGGCGGTGGCCAAAGGCAATAAATGATCGTGGATCGTGCTGCCGCCATACGCATAATGAAAAGTAGGGTAGCGCTTTTCGTCCAGCACATACCCTTGGTAAACCAGGGTTTGGGCATCCAAGGTGTCGGGCAGTGGATCTTCGGTGCTGGTCACCAGGGCCAACGGCGTTTTGCCGGTCAGCTTCAAGTAGGCCCCCAATGGCTGGGCAGTTTGGGGTTCGCCCCGCTCAAACCACATGTCGTTCAAATTCAAGAATTTGCCTTTCCATACGTACAGCACACTGGCCTGGTCGAGGTCATAGCTGTAATGCACCCCGGCCGGATCGCCCACTGAAAGGCAGTGGGTCTTTTTCTGTTGGTCAAAAAGGAGGAAGGAACGCAACAAAGTGGGCTCGCGCTCCGAACCGAGCTCGATCAAGCCGGGCTGCGGCAGTTCGGGCAGAGAACTTGGCGCGTGGAGGGGCACGGGCTTGGTATTGGGTTTTTGGACAAACAGGGCCAGCCCAGTGGGAGCCCAACTGTCCTGCTTGGTAAATTGGAAGACAAAATCGTGCACCCCGGCGGTAAGCGGGACCTGCAACTTTGCGGGCGAGCCGTACAGGTAGGACCAAGACTCCTGCGGTGACACCACTTTGCCGTCGATCTTCAGGTGATAATTGCCCGTCAAATAAGCTGTAAAGGTGTACGTATCGGTGGTGGGCACCTCCAACTTGCCCGTAAACTTGAGCGAAAATTTGTCGGACAAATCGGCCAACCGATAATCGAGGGCCTCAGTTGCGCCCTTGCGCACTAGTTCCTTGGCCGTTATTTTGGTGAAATCTCTTTGGCTGGTTTCGTAGTATTCATAGTTGAGGCCATTAATTTTTAGATCCAAATCTCCCAACAGGGCATATTTCAGGTTCCGGAAAAACACTTGCCCGTGGTCGCCCTGGATCATGAAGGGGGCGAGGGGTTTTTCATCCTCGGCCACTGCGGCCCGGGTTGGTCCAGACAAGGCCACATTTTCGTGGATCACCACTCCGTTCAGCACCACCTTGACAAACCGCGCATTTTCAGTTTTTCTGCCGGCTTGGTCAAATTTAGGGGCTTGGAACAGCACCACCAAGTGTTGCCACAGCCCAGGGGCGAGCGCAGCATTCACGCGGGCGGGCCGGCCTTCATAGCCTTTTTTGCCTTCGGGCCGGCGCTCGTCCCAGCGCTCGTAGATGCTGCCGCAGTCTTGCACCGCCAGCTTATTGACGTTCCAACTGTCAAACAACTGGATCTCATAGCGGCTTTGTAGGTAAATACCCGAATTGGAGCCTTGGGGAACCATAAAATCCAATTCCAGGTACAAATCACCGTGCTCAAATTGGCTGAACAAATTGGCTTCGGGTTTGTACTGAAATTCCGGGGCAAACAGATTGGCCAGCACGCCCGTTCCGGGACTGGTGGCGAGGTTGGCATCGGCAAATCCCCCCGCTACTTGCCCCACCACCTGCCAGTTTTTGGCGGCAGGGCGGAACCCAGACAAATCTTGCAAAGGAACGGGGGTGAGCGTGTAGAGGTTTTCTTGGGCAGAAAGCGGGGATACGACCAGCAATAAACAGACCAAGAGCAGTGAAGATGTTTTCATTGGGAGTGGCAGTTGGATGACTTTTTTGGCAATTTACCAAGCCAAGTTGGCCATATAAATCACCACCACATAGATACCCACTTTCGGGCAAATAAACCTATCCCCCAAAGACAATACTGGGGCAAAGCCGGCCCTGTTCGGGTGTTGGTGCCGCAGTGGGGCCGACCTTGGCACTGGGCGGCCGGTCCCAACAAATGGCAGAGAGATGGAAGCAAGGAGCAGTTTGTTTTCACCCGATAGGGTGGTGCCCTTCACATAAAAGTAAGCGCGGGCGATGCCCCTTTGCCCCAACATTTCTTCAACATTTTGGCTTTGGTTACGTACAAAAGCTTACCTTTCCCAAAAAATACTAAGCTAAATGAAAAAGTTCATACTGTTCGGCGCAATTGCAATGATTGCCATTGTGGCCAGTGTTTCCACCGTTTCCTGTACCCGCATTGATGCTGGGCACGTGGGCATCAAGGTCAATCTCTATGGTGATACCAAGGGTGTCCAAGACATTACCGAAGTGAGTGGCATGGTGTGGTACAGCCCCGTGACCACCGCCATTTATGAGTTCCCCACTTTTGTGCAGCACAAAGTCTGGACGGCCGATGCACAAGAGGACAGCCCGACCAACGAGGAATTTACCGTCACCACTCGCGATGGCTTGAGTTTGTCATTTGATGTAGGACTTGATTATCAGGTGATTCCCAGCAAGGTATCGGATATTTTCCGTACTTACCGCAAGGATTTGCCCCGAATCACCAATGAGTTTATCCGTACCATGGTGCGCAATGCCTACAACAACGTGGCTTCTGGTTACACCGCCGAAGACATGGTTTCACGCCGGGCCGAGTACGAAGTCCAAGTCCGCAAGAGCCTAGACGGCACCATGTTGAAATCGGGTTTTGAGATTGCCCAGATCGGGATCATTGGCAAAATTAGGATGCCCGCCACCCTGGAAGAGGCCGTCAACTCCAAAATCAAGGCCGTGCAAGATGCCATTCGGGCCGAAAATGAAAAGCAGCGGGTGATTGCCGAAGCGCAGAAGAACATCGAGCAGGCCCGGGGCGAAGCCGAAGCCACCCGCATCCGATCAGAGGCCGAGGCCAATGCCAACCGCGCCCTGTCTAGCACCATTTCCCCTCTGCTGATCCAAAAACTGTACTTGGAAAAATGGGATGGGAAACTGCCCGTCTATGGCCAAGTGCCGCAGTTGTTCAAAAACATCAATTAAGCCACCGCAAGGGCCATTCTACCGGCCCGGGCAATGGTTGGCGCAGCCTCTCGTTTAACCAAACGGGGGGCTGCGTTGATTTTTACCCGAAAATCCCCCATTTTGCCATTTCACTTCGAGTTCAGGTACGGTACTTTTGTGGGGTCAACCGGTTACTTTATTGGTCGACATCAATAATGGCAAACAGAATCCTCGGCCTGCACCATGTCACGGCCATTTCGGGCAATGCCCAACGCAACTACGATTTTTACACCAAGGTATTGGGGATGCGGTTTGTCAAAAAAACCGTCAATTTTGACGATCCGCATACCTATCATTTGTACTACGGCGACTATCCAGCCTCGCCCGGTACGATCATGACGTTTTTTCCCTGGGAACACATCACCAAGGGCCGACGCGGCACGGGCCAGGCCACAGAGGTGGGCTTCTCGGTGCCGGCGGGCAGCCTGGCGTTTTGGCAGCAGCGCATGGAGGCCCAAAACGTGGTTTACAACCACATCGCCGATAAGTTTGGGGAACGTTACTTGACCATTATCGACCCGGACGGCCTCAAATTGGAACTGACCGAGGCCCAGCCGATGGATGAGCGGGTGGGCTATGCCACCGATGAAGTGGGTGCGGCCAACGGCATCAAAGGGTTTCACCAAGTAACTTTGACCTTGCAGAACATCAAGGGCACTGCCGAGGTGCTGACCGATATTTTTGGGTATCGACTAGTGAACCAACACGTAAACCGCTACCGTTTCGCGACCGACGCCACCCCTAGCGCGGCCATTATCGATCTGGTGGAAGCCAAGGGCGAGGCGCCGGGAACGGTGGCGGGCGGCTCGGTCCACCACATCGCTTTCCGGGTGCAAGACGATGCCACCGAAATGAAATTCCACGAGTTGATTGCCAGCAAAGGGCACAACATCACGCCCCAGATCGACCGCAACTATTTCCGCTCGCTCTACTTCCGCGAGCCGGGTGGCGTGCTGTTTGAGATCGCGACCGACACCCCCGGCTTCACGGTTGACGAACCGGTGGAGTCGTTGGGCCAAGCCTTGCAACTCCCCCCGATGTACGAAAAACGCCGGGCCGAGATCGAGCAAGTGCTGCCGTTATTGAAGTAATGCTTGATTCGCTTTCATTCGGCCACCGACCTCACTAGTAGGCCGGCGGCCCAAAAGCAAGCGGGTACTTATCTTTCCCCCAACCTGTTTTTGCATGGATTTCCAACCGTTAAAATATCGATTCGTCAAAGCCGACGTGGACGACGCGACCACCTTGCTCCTGCTCCACGGCACGGGCGGTGACGAGACCGATTTGCTGCCCCTCGGCCAGTCATTTGGCCCGGCGGTCAACTTGCTCAGTGTGCGCGGCAATGTCTTGGAAAATGGGATGCCCCGTTTCTTTCGCCGCTTGGCCATGGGCGTTTTTGACGAAAACGATGTTCGTTTTCGCACCGATGAGCTGGTGCATTTTCTCACGGAGATTGCGGGCCAGTTGGGTTTCAACCCCGCCAAAGTGGTGGCGCTGGGCTACTCCAACGGGGCCAACATTGCCGGGGCCATGCTCATGCTCCACCCCGAGTGCTTGGCCGGGGCCATCTTGTTGCGGCCCATGCAGCCACTCGCCGGGGCGGATGCATGGACCGGCCGCCCGGTGCCGGTGCTCATGCTCTCGGGGGCAATGGATGGCACGGTGGACCAAGCAACCACCCGAGCGTACCAAGACTTGTTGACGGCCAGTCAGTTGGTGGTGACCCACCAACAACTCCCAGCGGGCCACTCCCTCACCCGCGAGGATTTGGCCATTGCATTGGCTTGGTTTAACACTAATTTCTGATCGGTGCGGGCCTTCTTCCTGCTGATCCGGTGGCCCAATCTGCTCATCGTGGCCCTCACCTTGGCCCTGCTGCATTTCCGGCTCGGCGGCCCTTTCACGGAGCCGGTTTTCTGGGGGCTGGTCATCACGGTGGTGGCCACGGCGGCGGCTGGCTACGCGGTGAATGACCTGTATGACCAAGCCATTGATCGGGTAAACAAGCCCGATCGGATGGTGATTGGGCGGTTGATGACGCCCACGGGGGCCACCAGGGTTTATGTGGGGTTGGTGGCCGTTGCCTTGGGTGGGCCCTTGCTGCTGGGCCCCAACCTCCCCCCGCTTTTGTTGCAAGCCAGTTTCGTTGCCAACCTCCTGTTGTGGCTGTATGCCGGCTGGTTCAAGAAAACCCCCCTTTTGGGCAATGTACTGGTGGCCGGATTGAGCGCGGCCCCCATTTGGCTGCTGGGCCAGCTCTACGGCCCGCCCCCGGCCCTGATCGGGCTTTTCAGCATTTTTGCTTTTTTCATTTCGCTGATCCGCGAAATTATCAAAGACTTGCAAGACCAGCCCGGCGATGCTGCCCAAGGGAGCCGCAGCCTGCCCATTTTGTTGGGCGAGCGGGGCACCAAAGGGGTGGTGTACCTGTTGTTGCTAGTTTACATCTTCGTGCTCATTTTTTTGTTGACAGACCAGCCCAATGGCCCTTACCTGGCTGTGGTGATCATTGGACTGCTCGGCGGCTTGGCGTGGCGACTCTACCACGCCCACAGCCCCGACGCCTACGCCCGCGCGAGCCACACCTGCAAGTGGGTGATGTTGGTCGGGATAGGAGGGCTGCTCTGGGTGGGCTAAGGGTGGGCCAGCGAATTTTTGGCGGGTATTACGGAGAAAATCAAGTTTTGCTGTTTTTCTGGCCTATTGCGTTTGCCCCAAAAAGGCTTCAATGGCCTGGTTTTCAGCTCCGGCGTTTTGGTAGGTGAAGTCGGCGATCCGCACGACTTGCCCTCTTTCGCAATAATACAATACCGGGTGGCCGATTTTGACCAGTTCGGCAGCTCGGGCCAAGCCGAGGCTGTCCCAGACAAAATGGGGATGTCGGCGTAGGCTATCGGTAAATTCCAAACGGATTTCCTTGGCCATTTGGGCTCCCACAATACACCTCAAATTGGGATGGGTCAAATGCTTGGCCAAGCACCGTTT
Source organism: Cytophagales bacterium (assembly GCA_043754075.1). Taxonomy (GTDB): domain Bacteria; phylum Bacteroidota; class Bacteroidia; order Cytophagales; family Thermoflexibacteraceae; genus JALONO01. The sequence continues at coordinate 10,693 of JAYUVL010000417.1, forward strand.
GGCTTCGCGGCTGCATCCCTCGCAGCCGCCCAAGTTCATGACCATCAACACCTTGTTGCCCAAGTCCTCTGCTGGGCGATAGGTGGCCAGTAACCGGCCGAGTTTTTTGGTTTCCCTTTCATGGCTGGGCTGGCAAGCCAGCCCACCAACAGAGCAAGCCAACCAGCCTATCACAACAAGGGGCTTAGTGTAACGGTTTTTCATTTGATCTTTTCCAATTTGAGGACTGTGAACACTAAATTATCCTCCCAGTCGCTGTTATCGCTATTTGGATTGGCCTCCCAGTCGATGCCGTCGAGTACTAGCCCCTCCTCAGTCACAAACGCCCCTCCTGTGAGCCCTAGGACAAAGGGCAACTTGGTCTCGCCCAACTTTTGGAGCGACTCGTCCAAAATGATGACCGAGGCCCGGGGCACTTTTGCGATGGTTTCTTTTTTGGGTAGGCGCGTCGGGACGGCTGGGTGGAACACAAACCGATAATACACGCGGCGGAATGGATCAAACAGCATAAAATTAAAAGCATAGTTTTCCTCGCTGAAGTCTTGCTCCATTTTCAAATCATCCTCTGCCTTGCGTGGCATGGTGGCCACCTCAGCAAAATACTGGCTACCTGCCCACTTGGCCTCCAGCGGCCGCAGATTGAGATCAGCTAGGTAGAGCTGGGGATCGGCCATAAAGTTATAGACAAAGTGCTGTAGATGAGGGTTGTAGGCCCACCCAAAGTCAATGACCGAGGAGACAAACGGCCCGCGCTTGCGGTAAATTTCGGGTAAAGGAGTGTGGTAGGCAAAGTCACCCGAGGCCAAGTCCAGTCGGAGGCTGACCAGCCCCTCGGTAAAAAACTCTTTCTGATCCCAGTTCAGGTCGGGGAAACACATCACATAAAGGGCCGGACCAATTTTATAGAATGGACAACCTGTGCGGGCAAACAAGTCGGCAGAGTAATTTCCGGTTTTGGCCAAGCGACCATCGGGGGCCAGTTTGGCGCCGTCCCGAAGCAGTCGGTAACGCCGCCGCACATGGGCCGTGCTGTCCACCAAGCATATCTCATAACGCGCCTTGGAGAGGGTGTAGATCGAGTCGGGGGCGGCCAGCAGGAAAGCATCGATCCGGCCCAGACCATCTGGCCCCTCGCGAGCCAGATCCAGGGTGCGCACCAGCTGGTTGCGGGCCAAGTCATAAAACTGAAGCCGGTTCATTTTTTTGTTCAGCAGTACCAGTTGCTGGTCGCCCAGCGGGCTGTAGGCATAGTAGTTACTAGCGAGCTGGGGCACTGTAAACGAGTCGACCCCAAGCTTGAAGGTGCGGCCGATGGCCAGTTTATGGGTGTAGGCCGAGGACAGGGTAGCTTGGCCTTGGGTCGGGGTGGCCTCGCCACAACCAGCCAAAAGGGCCAACCCGGCGCAGAAGAGCAGGATCAGGAAGTTTGGTTGCATGGCAATGGGTTTAGGATGAAAGATGGTTTGGGCCAGGTTTGCCACTCTTGCGACAACCCCGGCCCCAAATTGTTAGCCACAGACACCGTTGTCGCCATAGCAATTACCCTCTCCGTAGCACACACCACCCTCTTTTCTCACGCCGTTGCTGTCGAAATAAGTACAAAGATGGAGCTTATCCCCTGATGTGGGATAAACAGTGCCTTGGGCGTTGGAGGTGGTTGGGAAGCTTGCCAGCCAAATGCCTGCCCCACCAAGTATGGCTACTAGTGCCACCGATACTTTTTTGATTACTTT
>JAYUVL010000418.1:0-2156 GCA_043754075.1 Cytophagales bacterium
TGATGCTGGCCGTGCTCAATCCTGGCGATAAGATCATGGGGTTTGATCTGTCACATGGGGGACACCTTACCCACGGCTCCCCGGTCAATTTTTCCGGCAAACTGTACACCCCTTCTTTTTATGGAGTGGAGAAGGAAACGGGCCTTATCGACTGGGACAAAGTGGCGGCCAAGGCCCTGATAGAAAAACCCAAACTGCTGATCTGTGGGGCTTCGGCCTATTCCCGTGACTGGGACTATGCCCGCTTGCGCCAGATTGCCGACTCGGTGGGGGCATTGCTCTTGGCCGATATTTCGCACCCTTCCGGCCTGATTGCCCGGGGGTTGCTCAAGGATCCGATGGGGCATTGCCATATCGTGACCACCACCACCCATAAGACCTTGCGTGGGCCACGCGGCGGGGTAATTATGATGGGCAAAGATTTTGAAAACCCAATGGGCATCAAAAATCCCAAGGGCAACCTGCGCCTGATGTCCGAACTGCTCGATTCTGGCGTGTTCCCCGGCACGCAGGGCGGCCCTCTCGAGCATGTGATCGCTGGCAAAGCCATTGCATTTGGGGAGGCCCTTTCCGACAGTTATGTGCGGTATGTCCTCAATGTCAAGCAAAATGCGGACATCATGGCCCGAGCATTTACAAGTCATGGTTACAGCATTATTTCGGGCGGTACCGACAACCACCTGATGCTCATCGACTTGCGCAATAAAGGTATCAGCGGAAAGCAAGCCGAAAACGCCCTGATCAAAGCGGACATCACGATCAATAAAAACATGGTGCCATTTGACGATAAATCGCCGTTTGTTACCTCGGGGATGCGTGTGGGCACTGCCGCCATTACCACACGGGGCCTCGGCGAGTCGGACATGCCCCGGATCGTGGAGTTGATCGACCGGGTACTCACCAACCACGAAAATGAAGCGGTCATTACCCAAGTGCGCAATGAAGTGAACACTTGGATGGCCGATTATCCCCTCTTTGCCGATGCCAATGAAATGGCGATGGCAAGCTAAGCAAACCGATCATCTGCCTAGCTGGTGATCAATGTTCCCATTCTACTCCCCAAGGATTTTACCGGATCCTTGGGGAATTTTTTGTGGACGCACCCCCTACCAAGGGTGGGGAGTACCCAGCCGATTACCAATAAAGCACAACAAGCAGCCTTTTGCAAGAGATTGAGTCCATTGCGCTCATCTGCAGCTCAGCTGGACGGCTTGTTCCATTTGCCAAACAACCAAACAACCCCACGTTTGCGGGCATCCCTGAACCAATGGGCCGCCCCCAAGTGTTACTCCAACAAACAAACTTTAATCGTATGTCACCCAAACCTTCTTTCCACGATTTGATCAACGGCAATCAACCCGTACTGGTGGATTTTTATGCTGACTGGTGTGGTCCCTGTAAAATGATGGCCCCCGAGCTGGAAAAATTCGCCGACGAAATGGGTGAAAAGCTTAAGATTATCAAAATTGACGTGGATAAACACCAAGCCTTGGCTCAAAGCTATCGCGTGCAAGGGGTTCCCACCCTCATTTTGTTCCGAAACGGGCAAAACCTTTGGCAACAATCCGGCGGAATGGGCAGTGCCCAGCTAAAAAAAGTGGTGGAACGTTACCTTTAGCCCAAGCGGGTAGCTGGCCCGTGGGCGGATCGCAAAAATGCCCTACCTTTGCCCACCATCCATTATCATCGCCATGAGATCGTTTTTTTTCGTCCTCGGCTTCTTCGCTTGGGTCAGTTGCATTCATGCACAGGCCCAAGCCCCAGTTAGCACGGACAACTACCAATTTTTTGTGGATCTGACCCAAGCCAAGGGCGACCGCCTGAATGTCTTGCTCATTGTGCCCAAGTTGGCCACTGATGAGGCCATTTACTGCCTGCCCAAGATTGTGCCCGGCACTTATAGTATCTATGATTTTGGCCGTTTTGTCAATAATTTCAAGGTTGTCAACCAAAAAGGAGAAACTTTGCCCAGTGAGAAAATCGACGATAACCGCTGGAAAATCAGCCGGGCGCAGTCGGCCTACCAAATTACCTACACCGTGGATGACACGTATGACACCAATTTGGACAACTTCGTGTTTGAGCCCTGCGGCACCAACATTGAGGAAGACACCAACTTCATTATCAACACTCACGGTTTTTTTGGCTATTTTGAG
>JAYUVL010000419.1:0-2077 GCA_043754075.1 Cytophagales bacterium
TCCCACCTTTGCCGATGGCCTCCGCGAACTGGTGATCTGCGAGCGCATATTGGAGAGCAACCGCAAGCAGGCTTGGGTAACCGTATAGCAGGTATTGATCACCAAAAAGGCAGGCCAAGTCACTTGGCCTGCCTTTTTGGTTTTAGCGCCCAACAAGCGGACTTTCCTCCCTAACCGAAAACCAAGTTGCCCTAAGCCGGCTAATTGGCAACTCACCATCGGCGGCGCTACTGGTTCCTAATCTGCGCTATTGGTGCGCTGGGTGGCCTCTGTTTAGCGACGCGCTTGGCAATTGCGGTCAACAAATAAAGAGTTGAGCCCCGCTTTCTTGCAAAAACATACGATTGGGGGAATTTTTTCGTTCATTATTTGTTTACCTTTTGTTAACATTAAATTAATATTGAGATGGATATTCCTCGCGTTGCCTATCATCGGATAATTGTGGCCACTCCCCTAGTTGTGTTGCTGGTGGCTGGATTGGGTTGGAAATTGACCAAAGGGGTTGGCCAGCATTCACTGTTGCCCGTGGCTGGGATGATGCTCGCCCTCATTCTGGCCGCCAGTTTGATGATCATCGAGCGGGCACGCAGTGGCAAAAAGTACGCAAGTGGGGCCAAAAAACGGCGACGTTCCCTTTTGCCATTTGCATATGGCAAAAGGGAACGTCCGGTGCAATAAGACTGAATTCGGCCAAAAGTGCTTTGGGCCGAATTCAGCAGTCAGTTATTTTCGGTGGAAGTGTGCACAGTGACAAAAACACTGGGAACCCATTGTTCAACACTTGGGCTCATCGCCCGACCAACGGCCCGCCCGCCCAGGGGAATTGGGGCAGTCCACTTGCTGAGAGGGCTTGACCGCTAAGTCATCAGAACGGAGCGATAGTCCTTCAGGTTTTTGAGGGAGACTCCCGTGCCCCGCATGACGGACAGCAGAGGATCTTCGGCCAACTGCACCGGCAACTGGGTGACCCGAGAGAGGCGTTTGGCGAGCCCACGCAAGTAGGCGCCGCCGCCCGTGAGGTAAATGCCCCGGGTGTAGATGTCGGCAGCCAACTCGGGCGGGCACTCTTCCAAGGTTTTCAAGATACCTTCCTCAATCTTGGCAATAGATTTGTCCAAGACTTGGGCCATTTCCAGGTACCGGATCATGACCGCCTTGGGAATGCCCGTGAGCAAGTCCCGGCCCAACACTTTGGCATCGGCCGGTGGTTCTTCCAGATCCTCGATCACTGCCCCCACTTGAATTTTGAGTTTTTCGGCGGTGCGCTCGCCCACCAACAGATTGTGCTGGCGGCGCATATAGTCAATAATGTCAGTATCGAAGGCATTGCCCGCAATTTTGAGCGATTGGCTGCACACGATGCCAGAAAGCGAAATGACCACGATCTCCGTGGTGCCCCCGCCAATATCGACGATCATGGATCCTTCGGCCTGCTTGATGTCCAGCCCAATGCCCAGCGCGGCCGCAATGGGCTCGTGGATCATATAGACCTCCTTGGCCCCCACTGCTTGGGCGGAGTCGCGGACGGCCCGCTTTTCTACTTCGGTGGTGGAGTAAGGGATGCAGATCACAAACCGGTGGGAACCAAAACTGAACTTGGATTTCATCACCTTTTGCAACATGCCCTTGATCATCTGCTCGGCGGCTTGGTAGTTGGCGATTACCCCATCGCGGAGCGGCTTGATGGTTTTGATGTGCTCATGCGTTTTTTCGTGCATTTGCATGGCCTCCCTGCCCACGGCCAACACTCGGTTTGTATTCGTATCTATGGCAATAATCGACGGCTCGTTGACCACAACATTGCCCTCGTGCATGATCAGCGTATTGGCAGTGCCAAGATCGACCGCGAAATCCTGCGACATTAAGTCTTTGAAATTCATAAGATTTTAAGCTGATGCGTGTCCCGAATCCTACCCTCCACTCTCCAAACAATGATTGGCCCGCAAAGACCAAGTTGGTTGTGTAATATCAACCCACTAAATTACAGGAAAAAAATGGCAGTTCCCCATACTGGACAAATTACCCATAAATTTAGCCTCCGTTGGGCCCTTGTTTGGCGCCCACCACACCGATGGAG
>JAYUVL010000420.1:0-7089 GCA_043754075.1 Cytophagales bacterium
TATATAGCAAGTTGGCCATCCTAGTGCATTTCGCTCTCATCGCGGGGCAGGATATTGGACACGGCCCGGTCGGTTTCCAGCACCCCGATGGCCGCCTCAAAGTCATCCACGTCCCATTGGAAAATGAGCAGGGTTTGGGCCCCACTTTCGTCATAATACTCCCACATGGTCAGCTCGACCGAATCCTCATCGGCCGTGCTGCGGAAAAAGCCCACGCTCTCTTTGTCACGGAAAAACTCGATGCCTTCGTAACTCATTTTAGCGGGTGGCTGCTCGGTCTTGCGGAGCGACTCCAACACCCCTTCGCCCAGTTTGACAAAGGGCACTTTGATGGTGAACGCGCAGTAGAGCTGATCGGCCTGCTCCAAGTGCATATAAACAGTGTCGGTTCCGGCAACGAGTTTGTATTCGTAGGTGAAGTATTCGTCGCCCCAGTCATACTCAAATTCGTCGGTCACTTCCCAAGTCTTAAAATTGTAGTCGAGCAGGAAGCCTGGCCGGACGTCACTGACCTTAATGTTGGTCGGGTCGTAGTGCAACTCCGCTTTCTTGGCTGTTTTCTTGTCTTTGTTAAAAAAGTTGAACATGGTGCAAGGGATTAGGATGGGTGGATGCGTACAAGAACCTTGTGCAAAGGTAAAATAAGTTTTTAAACGGGATGGAGCAGTGCGAAGTTTCAGCACCCAGTTTTAGTTCAACACTGGGCCACCCACTGGCCAATCTGGGCAATGGCCCGCTTGGCTTCGGGCAATTTGTCGCCCAGCATCTGCCATACGTGGGGCATCTTTTCCCACTCCGCCAAAGTCACTGCCACTCCAGCGGCCCGGGCTTTTTGGGCAAAGGTCCGGCTGTCGTCCAGCAGGGGATCATACGTGCCCACTTGGAGGCAATGCGGGGGCAAGTCCGTCAGGTCGGCAAACAAGGGGGACACGAATGGGTGCCGAAGGCTGTGCGACGCGGCATAGGACTGGGCCGAGCCCAACAACTCCTGCCGGGACAGCACCCAGTCCAATGGCTCGAGTGTTTGGTGGGCCGGGCTTTCACAGGTAAGGTCGAGCCACGGGGCCAGGAGCACCGCCAGATCGGGCTGGGGAGTTTGCTCATCACGGCGGGCCAACATGAGCGCCACTGCGAGACCGCCACCGGCGGAATCTCCCGCCAAGATGTGCTTTTGGCCGGGAGTATTTTTCACAAACCAATCGTAGGCCGTGGCCGCATCGTCCAGCGCGGCGGGAAATGGGTGCTCTGGCGCCAAACGATAGTCGGGCACAAATACCCGACAGTTGGCCGCCTGGGCCAAGCGGGCCGTTAATGTGCGGTGAGACCGGGGCGATCCCAGCACGTAGGCTCCGCCGTGGAGATAGAACAGGGCCCGGTCGGTGCTGGGCTGGCCCACCCACACCCACTCCCCGGAGATTCCGTGCGCCGAAGCCACAGCCGTTTGGGTGCCCGGGGGCAAGCCCAAGCGTTCGGTGGTTTGATCAGCCTCGGCCCGGCGGTTTGCCAAGTCAGGATCAGGGTTTAGGAGGCGTTTCCGCTTGCGCCGCTTCAGGTACCAAGCAGCAAAGTAGTATTGTAAACTGGGCATGGATGTGATAGATTGAGCAAATGGCAGTTGGGGCTGGCCAAAATGAGAAGTACAAATGTTCAATAAAATTCCAAAACGCACCGTGGCGACTCACTCCGACCCTCATTTTGGCAAATTTTGGTTAACCGTATTGAGTAACTATGTTCTTTTATTTTCTAGTTGGTTTATATTCCATACTATACAGGTCAAATCCAAGGGCCCAATAGTCTTTCTTGATTTCAACCAATGCAAAACCTTGTTTTTCGTAAAATCTATAGGCTAGCTGTGAGGTTCTCACCCTAATTTTTTGAATGCCCGCGATGCTGTTGAGCTGGTCAATTCTGTGCTTCAACAATTGTGTACCCATAGATTTTCCTTGATAATCGGGATGAAAGATGTCCCAACTGATTTTGCCAGTGGTGTTATTATCGGCAAAGTTGATGCCACCAGAGCCAACTATTTTTTTGTCATAAAGCAGCACATAATAGTATGCTCTCTCCGTTTCCAAATACTGGATCAAGTCTTTTTCTTCCTCAATCGCAAAATATCTTGGCGTGTTCAACCTAAGTAACTGAATGACATCATCCTTGTCGCTTTGCTCGTACGCTCGTATCGTAATGACTTTTGTCATTGCTGCATATTTAAATAGAAATTGCCACTTAATAAGAGCATTGATTTACTAACTTTTTCCCGCTTTTTATATGATAACCTGCTGGTGAGCAAAAGTTGTCGTCAATCTCAGTTAAATAATGGTTGGTTTATATAACCATTGAGCATTATTTGGTCCATTGTGGTTCGCGGTTACTGCTTTCCCCAGCCTTTGGGATCACTCCCCAGCCCAGCCGTGCGCAGTCAGCCAAGCCCGCAAACGGTCGGGCCAAGAGCCCAACGGCACCTGCCCAGTGGCCAAGCCGTAGCCATGCCCTCCTTTCTCATAAATGTGCATTTCAGCAGGCACATGGTGTTTTTTGAGGGCCAGAAAGAAATTGACGCTGTTTTGCACCTTGATCGGGTCATCGGCGGTGTGCATCAAAAATGTGGGCGGGGTTCGGGCGGTCACCTGAAGTTCGTTGGAATACCAATCAATTTTTTCGGCGGCCGGATCCTTGCCCAACAGGTTATCCCGTGAACCAGTGTGGGTGTAGTGATCCCGGAAGGTGATCACTGGGTAGATGAGCAGCATAAAATCGGGGCGCACACTGGTGGTGTCCGTCACGCCACCCACTACGCGGTCAAAGTGCGTACCGACGGTGGAGGCCAAGTGCCCGCCCGCCGAAAAACCCATGATCCCAATCCGGTCGGGCCGGAGTTGCCATTCACTGGCCCGGCGGCGCACCAGCCGAACAGCCTGCTGGGCATCCAGCAACGGGACGATTGCCTTGTTGGCCGGATCCACCAACTTTTCGTTCGGGAGGCGATACTTGAGCACGAAGGCCGTGACGCCAAAACCATTGAACCAGCGGGCAAAATCGTCACCTTCGTGCCCCGAGGCCAGTAGCCCATAGCCACCCCCCGGGCAAATAATGACCGAGGTGCCATTGGCCTTGCCCTTGGGGGGCAAAAAAACTTTGAGCGTGGGGTTTTGTACATTGCGCACCAAAAAAGTGACGGGACTTTTGCCAAAGGTCACGATCTCGGGTTCTTCACCGGGCAAATCGTAGGGCACGGGGCCGGGCCACAGGGGAAGCGAATCTTGCTGGGCTACCACTGGGCCCGCAAACAGGATGGCCAACAAAGCAAGTGCGCAAAAGGGAGTTTTCATTTTCAATTGGGTAGCGATAGGACCAACCAGCGGTTTTGGGTAGCCGTTTGGGCCCAATCGGGGTGAGAAAAGGGGCCCGGGTACCCCCATTGGGTGCAGTGTGCATTTTAATGAAAGCCCCGGGCCCAAGAATGGCGGCTAGGAACGATTGCCCCTAGCCCCACTCCTAACTGTTCATCTATTTGTCAATGATCATTTCCAACTCCGAGATTTTGCCACTGGCATCCGTTTTATAGGTTTGGAGTTTGTAAATGTTCTTTTTCTGATCCTTGACATAATTGAGATACTGCGTAATATCGGTCGGTTTGTCAAAATCCTTTTCACCATTGAACACGCCAATGATTTTGAACACGGGCACTTTGGGAGAAGCAAAAAGGGTGAGGGCTTGGGCAATGATTTGATTGGCGGCTTCCCGGTTGGGAGCGGCGGCAATCTGGCCCAGCAGGGTGGTCAATCGAACGTTGACTGGTGCATTTTCAATTTTTTTGCGTTCCTCATCCGCTATTCGTTTGTCGGCTTCGAGCTGTTTGGCCTCGGCCACTTGGGCCTCTACGCGTGCGATCAAAGCTTTGATCTCAGGATCATTGATGTTTTTGGCTTTTATCTTGGCCAAGGCAGCCTCTTTCTCACTGGCCGACTTGGTTTTGTCTTCCAGCAAAGCGAACAGCTCATCTTTGGCCTGCTGTATTTGGTTGGCCTTAGCGGTTTGGGCAGCCTTTTGATTGGCGGCCGCTTTTTCGGCAGCCGCTTTTTCGGCGGCCTTTTTCTTGCTCTTGCACGAAGTGGCTCCGCCAAAGCTTACCAGTGCGATCAGGAGCATTACCATGTATTTCTGCATATTGTATAGAGGTTCAGTTTAGCACTAAATTAAGGGGTTTTTCCGAATTAATGACCCTACACCTGGTTTTCTGTTCACATTTTCTGCTTTCATCCTGTCAAGAATGACGATACGCCGTTGGCTTGCTGGGTTCACACGCACGAGAGGAGCCGACCAGCTAACCATCCAAAAAATGGTCCTCCCAACCTTGTAAACGCGGCCAATGGTGTCAAATTGTCCAGTTTGCTTAGTTTGAAAAACTAGCACTTATCTTTGTTCCTTTTCTAACTTTCCGCTACGCTTAAAATCGGGCAAATCATTGTTCATTATTGCCGCTTTTGGAGCAAATAATGGAAACTATAAACAAGTTAATAATTTATAAATCAATTGATTGTTAGCAATTTTCCTTCATTTCTATATCCATTTTTTGAAAAATGGGTGAGCATTGATCAATGGTGTTCTTTGCCCCAAAACAACTGTTTTATTTTGGATGCGCTTACCTTTTTCAGCAAAACAAAATTGTGGTTGCTGGCGCAAAGGATGATAAACGCTTTACACGAAATCTGGGAACACCACAATACGAAGATTGAGGGCCCGATCATGGCAATGGCAGCCCAAAAAAAAGGGCAGCCGAGACATTAAAACGGTCAAGTTGGCGCGGTACGTTAGGAAAGTGGTGGAGTGGTGGGGGCAATGGGCAGTTGGAGGGTGAAGGTGGCCCCATTGCCCAGCACACTTTGGCAGGTGATGTTGCCCCCCATGGCCTCAGCGTAACGTTTGGCAATGTAGAGGCCCAGGCCTGAAGAAGCCTCCCCCCCGGTGGGCCGGGCGCTCAGTTGCTGGAACTGGCCAAACAGCTTGGGCAGGTCTTCGGGGCGAATGCCGGGGCCTTCGTCGCGCACACTGACGGCCAATTGGCCGGCACCTTCTTTCACGGTCAAATACACATTCTTGCCGAGTGGCGAAAACTTCAAGGCATTGGAAATGAGGTTTTCCAGAATTTTGCGGACAAAGTTGCGGTCACCCAATGCCCAGACAGCCTCCTCGGGCAAGAGTGGCCGGTGCAACGCTATTTGTTTCTGGCTGGCCTCAATGGCAAAACGATCCACCACGGTGTCCAACATACTGGCTATGTTCAGCGGCTCTGGGTTGGCGTTGATTTCGGGCTGGTTTACCATTTGCCAACTTAGCAATTGGGCCACCGTTTCCAGGGCGTCGTCGGCAATGTGGCGGATCATGTCCACGTAATCACGGGGCACGGATGTTTCTCCGAGGGCCAGCTCGGCTATTGCGGTGATATTGCCCAGAGGAGCGCGCAGATCATGGGTGATGATGCGCAGCAAATTGGTTTTTTCTCTGTCCAAGGCCTCCAAAGCTTGGTTTTTGGTAGCCAAAACCTCGTTTTGCCGCGTGATTTCTTCGTATTGTTGACCGATCTCTCGGTTGTTTTTGGCCAACACTTGGTTGATCAAGCGCCGCTGCGAGGCTTGGTGATAGAATAGCCCCATCACGACCACGAGCACGATCACTAAGATGCCGCTGCCCCACAAAAAGGTATTCCGGTTGCTAATTTTTGCGGCTTGCAATTCGTTCAGTTGTTGCATCTGTTTGATGGCATGGCTAGTGCTCAGGCCTTGCAAGAATTGGGCTTTCTCGGTGGTCAGGATGCTGTCGCGTAGAGACTGGTACCGCTTGAGCCAGCCAAGTTCGCCCGGCACATTGCCCACCGCCGAATCCAACCGCTGGAGAAATCCATAAGCCATGAGGATGGTGGTCCGCCGGTTGGATTCCCGACCTTCTTTTAATAGATCCAGCCCCATTTGCCGCGCTTGGGCCAACTGCCCGCTGGTCAAATAACAGTCGGCCAAGTGGTACCTGATCATGGGCTCAATGAAGCGAAAATTGGGCTGCTCCTGCTTGATGGCCAGTGCTGTCAGGCTCAACTCGATGGCCTGCCGACAATTGCCCTGCAACCGGTGCAAGTGACTCAGCTCGCCCAACGGGGTAATGACCATATAGGGGTTGCCCGCTTCGCGGTACAGTTGCACTGCCTGCCCCAGCAGGGTGATTGCCTCGAAGGTTTTGCGCTCCCGGCTATATGAAATCCCCAATTGGGTGGTCAAGTTGGCCTGCTCTACCCGCAGGCCGGCCCGTTGGGCAAGATCTTGGGCCCGGCCAATGTATTCGCGGGCTTCTTGATAACGCTTCCGGGCGATCAGGTAGCTGGTAAGGCTATAGGACATCCCCACCAATTGGGCGGTATCGCGCAGCACCTCGACAGTTCGGAATGCCCGCCGGTAGAGGCTGTCCACGGATTGGGCGCTGGTATCGCCCAACTGTAAATTTACGTTGGCTAAGTTGATCAGCAAGGCTGCCATTGGCCGGCTCGGCTGGCCGTCCGTCTCGAACGCATCCAATGCGCCAAGGTATGCCTTGAGCGCATTTTCCAGATCATCCATGTTCCGGTAGCAAAGGCCAATATTGTTCAGTACTTTGGCCAGCCCGCGCGTATCGCCATTGGCCAGATAAATTTGTCGGGCTGAGTCCAACAGGACCAAACTTGGACGAAAAGATTGCGAACGCAAGTAGTTGGTACCCAGTTCCCGGTAGTTTTCGGCCAAGCCACTGCTTCCCGGCGCCAACCGGCGGAAGGTGGCCAAAGATGCTCTCAACAGTCTTTCGGCTTCGGCAAACCCCGACGTTGCACTGCGCGCCCCCCCGATCTCCCGCTGGGCTTGGGCAGCTTCCAGTGGGGCATTTAACTGCTCAAACTGTTGTTGGGCCACCATTAGCGTGTTAATGGCCGTTTCAAAGTCCCCTTTTTGGCGTTGCACGGTGCCCAAGGCCAAGTGGCCCCAAGCTTCGCCCGGCCGATCCTTTTGTCGCTGGGCTTCTTTCAGTCCTAGGCTGGCCAACTCAAAGGCCCGATCCAATTTGCTTTCG
>JAYUVL010000421.1:0-12000 GCA_043754075.1 Cytophagales bacterium
CTCGTCGCGTTCTAGATCGGGGTGCAGGGCCTTGGCCAAGCTGGTATAGATGCCCCGGGCATCTTTGGCTTCTTGTTGTTCGGCTTCCTTTTCCAGGGCATCCTGCTGCTGTTGTTTCTTGGTTCGCTTGCGGGGGGGCGGGTCAGTGCGCCCCGGCTCAAACTGCTCCCGGAGTTTGGCTTGTATCTCTGCAAAATATTCGGGATCCTCTTTCATTTTCTCCATGTCCACTTCTATGTTGAACATCCCCTTTAAAAAGGCGGCGTGTTGTTCCTCGGCTTCTTTGGCCATTTCTCCAACCGAGGCGGGGGCATACTTATCGTGGATGGCCTCCAGTTCTTCGTCATCCTTGCCCATTTGCTCCATGATTTCCAGCACTTCCCACGCAGTTTCGTGGATATACTGTTCCAGCGTTTTCAATTCCGCTTTTTTGAAATACCCGGATTGATGGGCCGCTTCGAGGGCAAACACATATTCCCGCATTTTTTGGCTGGTTTCCACCATAATGGGCACATAGTCTTTGGCGATTTTTGCCCTCACTTGGTCAATGTCCCTTTCAAAATTGTTTATCTCGGCTTTCAACTGATTGATCTCATTGGTCAGTTGGTTAAACTCAATTTGGGCCTTGGTCAATGTTTCCCCCAATCTGGTATCAATCGCAGGAACAATGGCCGCCAGGGCAGGCTCGGTGACCGGAAGTTTTGATTTGCGCGGCATCGGAAAATAGGAATTAGAAGAAGTGCTAAAATGGTTACTTATTAAAGTCAACGAACTTATCAACATCTTGGGTCTTGCCGAGCACGATGATCACGTCTGAATATTCCAGCACGGTATCGTCGGCCGGCCGGATGAGCAAGTGCTCCACCGATCGCTTCCGGGCATCGTAGTATTCTTCGTAGTTGCGCTTGATGGCGATCAGCTCCAACCGGTAGTTTTCCATCAGTCCCACATCTTTGATCGTGCGCTTGAACACCCGGCGCGGGGCCTGGATTTCAGCGATCTCGTAGTTGTCGGGCAGGGGCATAATGGCCTTCATGTTGGGGTTGAGGAGCATTTCGGCTACCATCATGCCCACCTCATCCTCGGGGGAAAGGATTTCTTTGACCCCCAATTTGCCCAAGATCAATTTTTGCTGCTGGCTCACGGCCCTGGCAATGATGCGCTTGGCCTTTAGCTCCAGCAACTGGACCACGGTGAGCAATAGGCCCTCAATATTTTCACCGATGGCCACCAACACGGCATCCATATCGGCAATGTTCTGGGAGGAAAGCGCCTTGTAGTCGGTGGCATCGAGCGATACGGCATAGGCCACTTCGTCTTTGATGGCCTCGATCCGATCCAAATCCCGGTCGATAGCCAACACTTCGGCCCCTTTGGCGGCCAAGCTCCGGGCCACGGCCAAGCCAAACTGACCCAGCCCAATAACGGCAAATTTACTCGAGGATGCGCTCATGTGTGGATGAAAAAGTGGGTTGTTGCCGGGTTGACGGCCAAACAGTGATCCACTGGGGGCAAAAATAGCCCAAAGAAGCCAGAACCCATTCATTTGCCGGGCCGATCAGAGCCGTTTGAGCCACTCGATGGCTTCACGTTCCAGCCGTTCGCGGTGAGCAGGGTGGGCAATCCCGATCAGGAGCCGGGCGCGCTCGCGCAGTCCCCGGCCAAATAAATTCACCACGCCATACTCCGTGGCCACAAAATGCACATGGGCCCGGGTGGTGGTCACTGAAGCTCCATACTTGAGGTGGGTTACTATTTTGGACTCGCCCTTGCCCGTGACCGATGGCATGGCAATGATCGGTTTGCCGCCTTCGGACAGGGCCGCGCCCCGCACAAAGTCCATTTGCCCACCAACGCCCGAAAATTGCGCCGGGCCAATGGTGTCGGCGCACACCTGGCCCGTGAGATCTATTTCAATGGCACTGTTGATGGCCGTCACCTTGGGATTGCGCACGATGTTGAAGGTATTGTTGATAAAACCGGTGTCGCGAAACTGAAACATGGGATTGTCGTCAATGAAATCATATAACCGGCGAGACCCCACCGCAAAACCGGTGGCCACGATTCCGGGCAAACTGCGCTTGTTCTGGCCGTTGATCACCCCGCGCTCTACCAAGTCCACCACTCCATCAGAAAACATCTCGGTGTGCACCCCCAAGTTTTTGTGGTGGATCAGCTCGCCCAGCACGGCATCGGGAATGTTGCCAATGCCCATTTGGAGCGTAGCGCCGTCTTCCACCAAGCTGGCCACGTGCTTGCCAATGGCCAAGTCTTGGACACTCAGCACCCGATCGGTGGTTTCAAAAATCGGATCATGGCATTCAACGACGGCATTCAGTCGGCTCAGGTGGATGAATCCCTCGCCGTGGGTGCGGGGCACATTGGGGTTGATCTGGGCGATGATCCGCTTGGCCGTTTTGATGGCAGCCAAGCTCACATCCACCGACACCCCCATGCTGCAATAGCCGTGGCGATCGGGCGGTGAAAGTTGGACCATGGCCACGTCAATCGGTAAAATATCCTTGTAAAATAGCGAAGGAATGTCACTCAAAAAGACAGGAATGTAATCGGCATTGCCATCATTGACCGCTTGGCGAATATTGGCGCCCACAAAAAATGCGTGGACGGTGAAAGCACCCTGGTATTTTTCCTGTGCATACGCGGCAGTGTCCTCGGTATGGATGTGGACAATGTCCACCTTGTGCAGTTCATCGGCCCGGTCTACCAGCGCGGACACCAGGTTTTTGGGGGTCATAGCGGCACTGTGGATGAATACCCGGTTGCCGGAGTGAATGTGGCCGACGGCCTCGGCGGCACTGACAAAATTGAGCATAGTAGGTACTGGTTATCCCAAGATAAAAATTGGTTTTGGGGGGCGGCCCTTCATCGCTGGGCTTGGTCATCAATGGTTTGACGCCCCACTGACCACCAATCATCGTTGGCTGAACCAAAACACACCGCACCAAACGGCAAACGGCACATTGCGGTGGGCGGTGGCAACTTTGTGCGAAGCTATGGTGGTTGGGTCAAAAATAGGGCGGTTTTCCCGACAAAGATGATAAAAATCACCATTGGCCGGGCGGTTTAGAGCAGCCAGCGCAACAACAGGAACAAACCCGCGCCCAAAGTAAGGCAAACCGGAAAAGTGAGCAGCCAGGCAATCCCAATATTGCGGATGGTGCCGCCCTGCAAGTTGCCCACGCCATTGGAGGCCACCATGGTGCCCGCAATGCCGGACGACAACACTTGGGTGGTGCTCACCGGTGCCCCGACCAGCGAGGCCAGCCCAATGGTGGTGGCCGCTACCAGTTCAGCACTGGCCCCTTGGGCATAGGTGAGGTGCTGCTTACCGATTTTTTCGCCAATGGTCACCACGATGCGCTTCCAGCCCACCATGGTGCCAATGCCCAGCGCAAGGGCCACCGCAAAAGCCACCCACCGGGGGGCGTAGTTGGTGAAATTATCGATCTCGCCGGCACTTTCTTTGATGGCCTTCATCTCGGCGGCGGCTATGACGGGGCGATCGCGCTTGCCCAGATCCTTGACCAGCTTTTCCATGACCAAAATATCTTGCCGGAACCGAAAACGCTCTTCTTTGGGGAGGCCTTGGATCGTGCCCGCTTGCTTGAGCTCGCTGGCCATCCAAGTTACATTGGCTTGGGTCTGGGTAAATTTTTCTCGGTCAATGGCCGACATTGGGCTTTGATCCACGGCGGCCATTGCCGTTTGCATTTTTACCAACTGGCTTTGTAGCAGGCCACTGTCCTTGCTCTCGTCCAAGGCAAAAACGAAGGGCGCAATGCTGACCAAGATCAACATGATGAGCCCCACCCCTTTTTGGCCATCGTTGGAGCCGTGCGAAAAGCTAACCCCCGTGCAAGTGAGCACCAGAATGGCGCGAATCCAAGTGGGGGGCACTGCCCCTTTGGGCGGCTCCCCAAAAATGACATGGTCGGGCTTATAAAAGGTTTTGAGGATCAAGATCATGAGTGAGGCAAAACCAAAGCCTACCAAGGGCGAAATGAGCAGCGAAAGGCCAATCTTGCGGGCTTCGCCCCAATTGACCCCGTCGTCGGCCCCACCGTGCATGATAAACGAATAGCCTAGGCCTGCCCCAATGATGGACCCGATCAGGGTGTGCGAACTCGAACAGGGGATGCCCAAATACCAAGTGCCCAAGTTCCAAATGATGGCCGTGAACAAAATGGCCAGCACCAAAGAAATACTGTGCGTGATATCCGGATCCAATAAAGTACTGAGCGGCAAGATGTTGATAATGCCCATCGCCACTGAAATGCCCCCCGTGAGCACCCCGACAAAGTTCCAAACGCCCGACCACACCACCGCCTGCACCGGCTTGAGGGAATTGGTGTAAATCACGGTGGCCACGGCGTTGGCTGTATCGTGGAAACCATTGATAAATTCAAAGGCCAGCGCACACAATAGGCACAGCACCAACACAATGGAAAGGGAGGCTTCTAATCCGAACATAAATGGAGGATTTATTTGAGTAATGTTCCTTTTCTTGGTTCACCTAACCAATCCATCGGCTATTTGGAAAGGGGACTTCGCAAACAGGCCAAATCCTTGCAAATCTAAAAGAAAAAAAATGGGCCAAGATTAAGCCAGTGTTAAATATGGGGGATTGGGCACTGTCGAAATAGGACCCAGTTGGCGATCGTTGATGACCAAAATCACCTTTTTAGCCAACAAGGGTCATTTTTTGCCCGTCGATTGCGCGGCAAATTTGTGGAGCTAAACCAAGCTGCCCAACCTCCCCATGACTGCCTCCTCCTCATCTGCCCGGCCCCCAAATTCTTTCCGCGACAAACTCGCCACCGTAGATGACAAAGGTGACCGCAAATGGGTGTTCCCCCAAAAACCCAAGGGGCGGCTGACCAACTACCGTGATGCCGTCGCCTATCTATTGTTGGCCATTTTGTTTGCCGGGCCGTTCATCAGCATCAACGGTTACCCGTTGCTCATGATCAACGTCATCAAGCGCAAATTTGTCATTTTGGGTCAGGTGTTCTGGCCCCAAGACATGTACATTTTTGTGCTCATCATCATTGCGATGGTGGTTTTTGTGGTGCTTTTCACGGTGGTGTATGGCCGGTTGTTTTGTGGGTGGGTGTGTCCCCAGACCATTTTTATGGAAAATGTATTCCGCAAAATTGAATACTGGATCGACGGAGACTATACCAAACAAAAAGCATTGGCCAAGGCTCCCTGGACCGCCCAGAAAATCGGGAAGCGAGTGGGCAAATATGTGATCTTCTACGCCATCTCGGTCTTGATTGCCAACACGTTCTTGGCCTATATCATTGGCAAAACCGAACTTTTCCAGATCATCACCGAGCCGGTGAGCCAGCACCTTGCGGGTTTCACGTCGTTGCTGGTGTTTAGCGGGGTGTTCTTTATGGTCTTTGCCTACCTCCGCGAGCAGGTGTGCCTAGTGGCTTGTCCCTATGGCCGCTTGCAGGGAGTGCTGATCGACCGCGACTCAATAGTGATCGCCTATGATCACGTGCGCGGCGAGCCCCGGGGCAAAATGCACAAGGGCGAGGTGCGCACCCACGGTGACTGCATTGATTGCTTGCAGTGCGTCCATGTGTGCCCCACCGGGATCGACATCCGCAATGGCACCCAACTGGAGTGCATCAACTGCACGGCCTGTATCGATGCCTGCGATGACATCATGGACCGGATCGGCAAGCCCCGTGGCCTCGTGCGTTACGACTCGCAACGGGCCATCGAGGCCCCCATCACCCACGAAAAAGTAAAAAAAACCACCCCCCGATCCATTGCCTATTCGCTCGTTCTGGTGGTCTTGCTGGGACTGATCGCCACGCTGCTGTTCACCCGGGGGATGGTGGGCGCCCAGGTGTCACGGGCCCAAGGCCAACTCTATCAGCAATTGGCCAATGGCAACGTGACCAACTTATACAACATCAAGATTATCAATAAATCGCGCCGGGCACTGCCCATTACGCTGCGCGTGATCAGTCCTGCGCAAGGCACTGTCCAACTGGTGGGCAGCACCATCACCGTACCCGCCGAGGATCTGGCTGATGGCACTTTCTTCATCGAACTGCCCAAGTCGGCCATCACGGGGATGAACATGACCCTCGAAGTGGGGATCTACAGCCAGATCGACGGTAAGGAAGAACTGCTCCAAACCGCCAAGGCCAAGTTTTTGGCCCCCAATTGACCACCGCAAATCATTGATCATTTTGCCATTTTGATAAGAATTGTTTTATCACATATTTCAAACCTAAAATATTGACTTTCAATAAATTAAATTCCCAATTATGAACACTCCCACTTCGTCATTATGGCCTTACGGCATTATCGCCACCTTTGGGCTTTTTGCCACGATGATCCTCTATTTCGTCTTCGTGGCCATGCAGAGCGAGGTAAACTTGGTCAGCCCAGATTACTACGCCCACGACAAAAAGTTCAATGAGCACCAAGCGGCTGCTCAGAATGCCGACCAGTTGGGGAGCGCCCTGATCCTGGAAAACGATGCCGCCCGACAGGTGTTCACCATCGGTTTTCCCCAGACTGGCCCGGTGAGCAGTGCCAAATTGCTCTTTTTCAGGCCGTCCGATTCCCGGATGGATTTTCAGATCGAGCTGGCACCCAACGCCGACAATCAGCAGCAAATCAGCACCGCCAAACTGGCCAAGGGGCAATGGAAAGCCAAGCTGCAGTTTGCCCAAAATGGGAAGGCCTATTTCAAGGAAACCTATTTACAGATCAACTGATCCACCCATTCACCTTAAATGACCTCAGCCATGCTTTGGAGTGCTTTTTTGTTCGGGTTATTGGGCAGTTTCCACTGCGTGGGAATGTGCGGGGCCATTGCCCTGTCTATCCCAATGGACATGGCCACCCGGCTGGGCCTGCTCAAAGATGGCTTGGCCTATAACGCGGGGCGCGTCATTACTTATTCCCTGATCGGTTTGCTGGTTGGGTTTTTTGGCAAGACCTTCTTCCAAAGTGGCTACCAACAACTGCTCTCCATCGAAGTGGGCGTGCTGATTTTGCTTTTCTATTTCCTGCCCAACCGCTGGGGGGGAAAGCTGGCCGACTTTTTTGGCCTCAGCTATTTCACCCAGCAGATCAGGCGCAGTTTCACTGTATTGCTCAATAAACCCGGCCGAGCCACCATTCTGTTGATCGGGATGCTGAACGGGCTGTTGCCCTGTGGCTTTGTTTACATGGCCGTGGCGGGGGCGGTGCTGGCCGGCAGTCCGGGCCACGGAATGGCCTACATGGCCCTGTTTGGGCTGGGCACGGTGCCCATGATGCTGCTCACGGCCACTTCCCGGCAGTTTATCGCACTCAAGATCCGCAACCGGATCAAAATGTTGAAACCCTATTTGGCCACTACGGTGGCTTTGCTTTTCATCTTGCGGGGCCTTGCGCTGGGCATTCCGTACCTGAGCCCCAGTGTGCCCCTTCCGCCATCCCCGACCACTCCGGAGATCATTTGCGAGTAGCGGAACCGCCCCTAGTCAACCAGCCCGAGCCGCCGCTGGGCCATTTGATAGTAGCTTTCCTCCAGTTCGTAGCCCACAAAACGGCGCTCCAGTGCTTGGCAGGCCACTCCGGTGCTGGCACTGCCCGCGAAAGGATCCAACACCAACTGCCCCGGGAAGCTTACCAATTTGACCAAGTGTTGCATCAGTTCCACCGGTTTAAGCGTGGGGTGTTCGTTGAAATCGTCCTTGTGCTGCCGTACTTTGGGCACGACAAAAAACTTGTCATAGCCATCACCATGTGGTTCAGTGCGCACGATATTGGCCGTTACCCGGCCGAGAGGGTGCGGATTGTGGCCCACTTTCTGGTCATCGGGCCCGTAGGGAATGCGGGTTTCCTCTAAGTTGAGGGCGCCCGTGCCGTGCTGCACCATGTTTTCGGCCACCGAAAGCCCCTTTGCCAGCGGTTTTTGCACCATGATGACCGGCTCGTAGGCCGGTTTGATCCCCAGGCCTGCTCCCCGGTACTGGCGACCCAGGGCGGAGGCGGGCTCCAGTTTGGGTTTGCCCTCGGTAGGCTTGTAGTTGTCTTTCCCCTCCAGTTTGCGGTTCACTGATTTGTAGCCCTGCACATAAGTGTAGGCCCCCGCCACGGTACTTTCCACGCCCAGCGTTTTGTCAATGTCCAGGGCCACATTGCGGCTTTTGGGCATCCCGTTCAGAAAAGCCCAGAACAGGACATCGCGGATCAGGAAGTCGTTGTCTTCCAAGGCCACCATGAGGCGGTGCATGAGGCGCACCGAGGAAAACACCAGCCCAAACGCGCCGGGTTTGAGCACCCGGAAGGCATCAGCCCAGATTTGGGGGTCGGGCAGGTCTTTGTCCCAGTAGTGCCCGCCAAAGGAAATGCCATACGGCGGGTCGGTGATCAGGGCATGGGTGCTGTTGGCGGCCAGCCCCGGCAGGCCGTAACAGGAGCAATTGAAAAGTTGGTGATCCATCGGGCAAAGGTAGCCAGTTTTTGATTTTTGGGAATGGGCAAACGGTTGGACCCCATCGCAAAAGCCCCTTGCCGTTGGCGTAAACCAAGGACAAGGGGCTGCGTTAGTTTCGGTTGATTGGTTTCAGCTTATTGGGCCGCTTTGTCTTGCACCATTTTTTGGAATTGCTTGCCGTCGATGTTCAACAACTTATCCACCTCGGCCTTGCGCTGCTGCCAAATGGCTTCCAAGTCCTTGAAACGCTGCTTGATCCCATCAGTCACGGTGGGGGTCAGGTTGTCCAATTCTTCTTTCAAATGGGCAAAATCAGTGTTCAACTGGTTCGGGAAATTGATCACATCCTGAAACGTTTTTTGCTTTTCCTGCACCAATTTGCCCTTGGCCTCTTCAATTTTCTTGGTCAATTCATCGGCGGTCTTGCCAAGTTCTTTGTCCTTGTTGAGTTTGGCCGCCGATTTGGCGAAATCGCGCAGGGTGTTGAGCTGGTTCACGGCTTGGTGGATGTCGCTGGTGCGCTGGTGGCACTGCTCGGCCAGTTGGGCCTGCTCCCGGTAGGCCTCGGCAGTGGCCACCACCATTGGGTGGGCCAGCACTTCAAAGGGCTGCTCCTGCACTTTGCCCGCGTGGGTGAGCCGCGCCACATACTTGCCCGGTGGTACGCGGTAGCCGTTCAGGTTGCCGTTGAAAAACAGGTTGGGCACGAGGATGTTGTTTTCCGTGCGCAGGTTCCACACCAAGCGGTGCATCCCCGCAGTTGTGTTCAATGGGGCATCGCCAGTGATGCGCAATGGGTTGGGCACTGGCTCTTCCTTTTGGCTGCTGAACGAACGCACTACTTTGCCCTCGGCGTTGACCACGTCGAGCATCAGCGTACTGTCGGTCTTGGCCTTGAGATAGTAGTAGATCATCGCCCCGGCCGGCGGATTTTTGCCCATGCCGGGCATTTCGCCATCGCCTCCATTGAGCTTGTAGGTATCGCGGGGACGGAACAAGTGCAAATCGGCCTTGGCCACGGTCTCCCCCAACTGTTGGAGCGGGGTGAGGTCGTCCAAGATCCAAAACGCCCGGCCAGCCGTGGCGGCCACTAAGTCATTGTTCTTGATTTTCAGGTCATTAACGGGCACAATTGGCAAGTTGAGCTGCAACGGCTGCCAGCGCTCCCCACCGTCAAAACTGATATACACCCCCCATTCGGTGCCGGCATACAAGAGGTCTTTGCGCTTGGGATCTTCGCGCACCACCCGGGCAAAGTGCCGATCGGGAATGCCGTTGGTGATTTTTTTCCAGGTTTTGCCCAAATCGGTCGTTTTGAAAATATAGGGCGCAAAATCGTTGGTCTTGTACTTGAACACGCACACATACGCCGTAGCGGGATCATGGGGCGACACTTCAATGGTGTGGACGGTCGCTTCGCCAATGCCGGGCGGGGTCACGTTGGCCCAAGTTTGGCCGTCGTTCTGGGTCAGGTGCACCAGCCCATCGTCGGTGCCGGCCCAGAGGGTGCCAGCGGCATGGGGGCTTTCGGCCAAGTGGTAAATGGTGTTGTACACCTCCCCGCCCGCGCCCTCCTTGGTAAACGGCGCCCCACCCGGGCCTTGCTTGGTTTTGTCATTGCGGGTCAGATCGGGGCTGATCTCGCGCCAAGTCACCCCTTTGTTCTCGGTTTTGAACACTTGGTTGCCGCCGTGGTACAGGGCTTTTTTGTTGTGCTGCGAGGCCAACAGAGGCGCGTTCCAGTTGAAGCGGTATTTCTGGTGCTGGGGTTCACTGCCCAACCCCAAAAACGGATAGGCCATGATGCTGCGCTCCTCGCCCGTGCGGGTGTCCAACATGGTGATAATGCCTTGGTAACTACTGCCATAGACAATCTCGGGGTTTTCTTGATCAATGGCCAACGTGCTGCTCTCGCCCCCGGCCGAGGGCGCCCAATCTTTCCAACCGATGCCCGAGCCGTCGGTGCGGCTAGTGGTCACCACGGAGGTGTTGTCCTGTTGACCGCCATAGACTTTGTAGGGAAATTGGTTGTCGACTTGCACGCGGTAGAACTGCGAGGTGGGCTGGTTTTCTTGACTGCTCCAGCTTTTGCCGCCGTTGAAACTGATGGTGGCCCCGCCGTCGTGGGCCAAGATAAAGTTTTGCGGGTCGCGGGGGTTGATCCACAGGTCGTGGGTGTCGCCGTGGGGCACGGGCACGGGCGTGAAGGTGCGCCCCCCGTCAATGGACTTGAGCATCGGCGCGTTGAGCACATACACCGTCTCGGCATCTTGCGGATCGGGGAACACCTCGATGTAATACCACGCCCGGGCCACGGTGACGCGGTCTTTGCAGGTCTGGGTCCAGGTTTCCCCGCCATCATCGGAGCGGTAAACGCCCCCCTGCTCGCCCTCAGCTTCAATGTTGGCATACACGCGCTCGGAGTTGGCCCGGCTCACGGCCACGGCAGTTTTGCCCATTTTGTCGGGCAGGCCCTTGGTCAATTTGCGCCACGATTCGCCACCATCGGTACTTTTGAAAAGGGCACAGCCGGGGCCGCCACTGCTCACCAGCCAAGGCAGGCGGCGGTGTTCCCACATGGCGGCGTACAGAATGCGCGGGTTGCGGGGATCCATGCTCAGCTCCACCGCGCCGGTGTTGTCGTCGGTGAACAGCACTTTGCGCCAAGTGCCGCCCCCGTCGGTGGATTTGTACACCCCCCGCTCCTTGTTGGGCCCGTGCAGTGCCCCCTGAGCGGCCACATACACCACTTCGGGGTTTTGCGGGTGGATCTGGATCCGGCTGATGTGCCTCGTCTGGTCCAGTTCGGGGTGGCTCAAGTGGGCCCAGGTCTTGCCGCCGTCGGTGCTTTTGTACACGCCGTCGCCTTGGCTGGTCATCACCCCGCGCACGGGATGCTCACCCATGCCCACGTACACCACGTTGGGGTCGCTGTCGGCCACGGCCACCGCGCCCACCGAGCCGGTTTTGAAATACCCGTCGGAAATATTTTTCCAACCGATGCCGCCATCGGTGGTTTTCCACAGGCCGCCACCCGTGCTGCCCATGAAATAGGCCAGGGGCTGGCCCGGTACGCCAGTGGCCGCCACCGAGCGCCCGCCCCGGAACGGGCCAATGTTGCGCCACACCAGTTTGCTGTACAAGGCCGTATCATAAAGGTTGGTGGAGGCCGGCACGGGGTTGTTGGCGCGCCGCTGGGCATGGGCCGGAGTGGCCAGCCATAACAACACAAGCAATGGGTATAGGTTCTTCATACGAGATTGATTAGTTGGAGGTAAGTTAAGGAAAATTGTAAAAGAAAAACATTGATTTAAAATATTGAATCTTAAAACCTGATATAAATATCCAATACTAATATTAGGTTTTTAAGATTCAAAAGACTATATTTACGAAAAAATCACAAATAGACGGCTTGGATCATGATTTTAGAATTTTCGGTGGCCAATTTTCGGTCTTTCAAAACCTTGCAAACCTTGTCCATGATGGCGGCCAACATCGAGTCGCAGCCCAAAGAGCTGGAC
>JAYUVL010000422.1:0-7561 GCA_043754075.1 Cytophagales bacterium
GACCGATACAAAGAAAAATTAGCTTCTTTGATAAACACAAATTTTCAAAAAATCAAATCACACAACAGTGATTTGCAAACCTCTATGTGTTAAGTATATGACCCTGAGGAAATATTCAAGAATAAATTTTACGAACACTACAAGTAAAAAACAGCTTGCAACATTGTTGAAATCGATCAGTTCAGGCAAAAAGGGCTGCCGAATTGCTTGCAGGTCACCGGGGCGGTCATCATGTTTTGGGTTTGGGCCAAGTTATCCAATCACTTATACATAAACATGATCAACTTAGGTTAATTAGTTGTTTGATTTTCAACAATTTATTTTTTGATGGGAGGGGAAATCGGCTCAGTCTGGATGTCATTGGCACCGCCAGCCCCGATTTAAGCGGCTAACGCTCTTTTTCACTCACCAATACATGTTTCCCCTTCTTGATTCAGCGAGCAACGGAGTCCGTTGAATTTTTACCGCTGCAAATTGGTTGGCTGCCCCCCGCCAAGTGCCTCAAACCCCAGGTTGGTACTAGGGCATAAAAGCTATATATTTGCTAAGGGAAAATGAGCCATGATAGGCAGTGATGAGCCGATTGCGAGCAATTGGGGCAGACTTCCACACTTGTCAGCTTTTCGTACCGATTTTTTGGGGCAGGTCTCCGCCACAGTTGAGCGCGATGTTCACTTGAGGCAGCACCATTGGTCAATAGTTAAAAACATTTGTTCACTAATAACTCGAGAATCGTTTTAAGCTCAATTGAAGACCGCAAAACTGGTTTAATCTCTCAATGAAGTAATAAATTTAACACATTACTATGTTACAATTCATCAAATTTACATTTGCAACCATTGTTGGCTTGTTTCTATTTCTATTTTTTGGCCTATTTCTGCTCGTTGCCATCATTGCGGCCAGCAGTGGTGATGGCCAACCAGTAGTGAAAGTTGAGCCCAACTCGATACTTCGGCTCAACCTGAACCAGTCCATTGCCGAGCAGGGTATTGATAATCCATTTGAAGAGTTGCCTTTTTTTGGCAAAGCCAGTCAACTCGGTTTGATCGAGCTGCGGGCGGCCCTCCAAAAAGCCAAAGCGGATGACCACATCAAAGGGATTTATTTTGAGGCCAGTGGGATCGGCGCTACCGGTTTTGCTTCCTTGCAAGAAATCCGTGATATGCTGGCCAATTTTCGCAAGTCGGGCAAATTTGTCCACGCGTATTCGGCGGGAATTTCGGAGAGCACGTATTACGTGGCTTCAGTGGCCGACAAGATATTTATCCACCCTGCCGGCAATTTGGAACTGAACGGCCTCAACATCCAAATGATGTTCTACAAAAATACCTTGGAAAAAATCGGGGTAAAACCCGAAGTCTTCCGTGTAGGGGCGTTTAAGGGCGCAGTGGAGCCGTTCATTCTGGATAAAATGAGCGATGAAAACCGCCTGCAATACACCTCGTTCCTCAACAATGTGTACGACCATATTCTGGCCGATATTGCCGATGGGCGCAAAATCCCGCTGGAGGAATTGCGAAATATTGCTGGGCAAATGCTGGTGCAAACCCCCGCCGATGCCCTCAAATACAAGCTTGTGACCGATACGGCCTACTATGATCAAGTGGAAACTGGCCTCAAAAAGGCGGCGGGAATTGCCGAAACGGATAAGATCAAATTTGTGGCCCTCAACGATTACATAAAGGCCGCCGCCGAAACCAACTTTGGCAAGACCGACAAAATAGCTGTAATCATTGCCGAGGGAGACATTGTGGACGGTAAAGGTGCGCGGGGAATGATTGGGGGCGATGCCATCGCTGCTGAACTGCGCAAGGTCCGTCTGGATAAAAATGTGAAAGCCGTGGTGTTGCGCATCAATTCGGGTGGGGGCAGTGCCTTGGCCTCCGACATCATGTGGCGCGAGGTGGAGCTGCTCAAAAAAGCCAAACCGGTGATTGCTTCCATGTCTGACTACGCTGCCTCCGGGGGCTACTACATGGCCATGGCCTGCAACACCATCGTGGCCCGGCCCAATACCATCACTGGTTCCATCGGGGTGTTTGGCCTGACTTTCAATGCCCAAGAACTGATGAACAGTAAACTAGGGGTTACGTTTGACAATGTAAAAACGGGTCAGTACGCCGATTTGGGCGATGCCTCCCGCCCCTTTACTGATTCGGAGCGGCGCATTTTGCAAAACGGGGTAGAGCGGATCTACAAAGATTTTACGGGCAAAGTGGCCGCTGGCCGCCGATTGCCCCTCGATAGCGTGTTGCGCGTGGCGGGTGGCCGCGTATGGACGGGCACGCAGGCCAAGGCCATTGGGCTGGTGGACGTGCTCGGTAGCTACGAAGACGCAGTTGAACTGGCGGCTAAGCAGGCCAAACTCTCCAAAGGGGAGTATGAATTGAAGTTTTATCCCAAAAAAGAGACCATTTGGGAGGTGCTGGCCGGGAGCGAAGATCTGATCCGGGTGCAAGTGCTAAAAAGCGAACTGGGCGAGTTGTATCCCGTTTATCAGCAGGCCAAGCAACTGCTGCATTTGCAGGGCATTCAGGCCCGGATGCCATTTCAGTTGCGCATCAACTAGGGGAGGGGAGTAGGGAAAACTGGTTGTATTACGGTTGATACATCATGCCAAAACCAGTTTTTGATAAGGCCGTCCTGGTGGAGCTTGGCAAATGGTAATTGTGTGTCCCGCTGGTTTATTTTCTTGCCCGGTCTTTATCAATCAGGGCTCTCACCTAATTTTCGTCATCTTTGGTGCTCATTTTCAGCTATACTTTGAACGATCACCATTTTCAATTGTTCGTCCTAGTTTAGCCCCGCCGGGGCGATATCAATTTGCCAAGGGCATCACCCTTGGCAAGTTCGCCCACTAGAACCCCGGCCTGAAAGGGCGGCATCCCAGGCCACCGAGGGCAGTTCATTGCGGCGAAGAAAAGTTAACCCCGTGGCCGTTTGAAGTATATTGGGCCGATAGTGAAACTTGCATTTTTGTTGCGCTGCGCTTGGTTGGCCGGTGCCCTGGTCAACTAAGCCTGCCTTGCGCCTTTTTGATTATAAATACTTGAAAATCAAGCCATGATATCAACCGTTGAGGTTAGATCTACTGATTATTGACTTGGATGCTTCGGCCACCCCGGCCTTTGCTGTCAAACGCCCTAAAGCGGAGGAGGCCCTTGGTCGGGATTGGAGCTTGGTACACATCGCTGTTCGGAGTAAGTTCGGAGCCATCGGTAGTGTAGTAGATCGTCAATCCGGGCAGTTGAATGTTGGCCATTACAGTTCCCTGCGCTATTTTGGCCCCAACGGTCGGGATCCTAAACTGCGCCCCACCTTGGTAAGCATTCAGTTTGGTCAGCTCGCGTTTGCCCACTCCGTTTACAAATAGGTTCCACGCTTCTCGGTGCAGGGCCAAGCTTTTTTGCGGGTCTTGGGTGCTGGCCCATTCTGGGTTGGCCGCCCAAGCGCGCTCGGCCAACCCCAAGACTTTGGGAAAAGCCACGTACTCTAGGTCGGCCGCACTGCGGATATTTTCGCTCCACAAATGCCCTTGAATGCCCAAAATATTGGCCTTGCCAAAATCAGTGAGCCGTTCTTTGCCCACTAGCGCAGTGGGGCCAATGGGATTGCCAAAGCGATCCACTTTGGTGTTCTTCAGATAGTCCAGCGGGATAAAATCAAAGGGCTTGTCAATGTCGATAAAGCCACCCCAGTAGTAGCCCGGTTCCTCAAAATCTTTTTGGTAGGCCAAATCAAAGTACAAGTTGGTTACCGGACAAAGCACTACTTGGTAACCACCATTGGCCAGTCGGTAGGAGAGGTCTTCTATTCCCCAGCCGATCACGGTATTCCAGACATAGGTGCGGAAATGATGGTTGGCCAAGGTTGGATTGACCATCAAGTGCCGCTGGCCGTCGATTTTGGTCTCCCGCAGGCCGATTTCTTCCCAGCCAGATACGAGTCCACGCTGTTGCAGGATCTGGTGGATTTTCTCCCAGTAATACAGCCACAAATCACTGGTTTGTGGATAGCGATCGGCGGGCAATGTTTTAAGGAGGGCTTGGCACAAGGGTGATTTTTCCCACACGCCGATGGGCACTTCATCTCCGCCGAGGTTCTTTTGCGCGGGATTTGGCAGATCATCTCCTCCCCTGATCAATATTTGTCTCCCTTCGGACAGTATTATCCCCCTTTCGTCCTTTTTTAAACTTTTGCGTTGGGTAATTGCCTAGATTTGTTTCACCTAATGACAAAGCGCAATTCCCTAGTGGCATTCTGGGCACTCGCCTGTCCCAATTACAGGGTTTTGTGTTCTATTCGGAAACGAAGACGGAGGAAGTTTTATCCTAACCGATAACATTCATAAATTGCTCAACCAATACTTAACAACAATATGCTCAACTTATCTGTACTTTTGGAGGACAGTGCGCGCCGTCATCCAGCCAAGGCCGCTTTTGTTTTTGGCGAAGCCTCGTTCAGTTACGCCCAGATCAACGGGGCCGCCAACCAGATCGCCAACGGTCTGCGGGCCAAGGGCATTGTGCCTGGCGACAAAGTAGCCCTTAGCTGCTTGAACCTGCCTTATTTCCCGATGATTTATTTTGGGATCCTCAAAGCGGGGGCAGTGGTGGTCCCGTTGAGTGTGCTGCTCAAAACGGACGAAATCATCTATCACCTGACCGACAGTGATGCCAAGGCTTACTTCTGCTTTGTGGGGACTGATGAACTGCCGATGGGTCAAATGGGCCACGCGGCCTTTGTTGAAGTGCCTACGTGTGAGCACTTTGTGATGATCATGCCCAAGCCCGATCAGCCCGCCAGCCTGCCGGGTACCAGCACCTTGGGAAGCCTGATGGCGGGCCAACCGACGGTGTTTGAAACCCACTCTGCCGGGGCCGAGGACACTTGCGTCATCATCTATACCTCGGGCACCACGGGGCGGCCCAAAGGTGCGGAACTGACCCATGCCAATTTGCTGCTGAATGCCATCCTGTCTGTTAACTTGCTGGAGGCCAAAACAGACGATGTAATGCTCACGGTGTTGCCGCTGTTCCATATTTTTGCAATGACTATTTTGATGAATACTGGGATTTACCGGGGTGCCACCAATGTATTGCTGCCCCGCTTTGATCCAGAGGCAGTTTTGGGAACGATCCAAAAGCACCGGGTCACCATTTTTGCGGGCGTACCGACCATGTACTGGGGTTTGGTACATTACGCCACCTCAGCCGTAAACCTTGGATCGATTACCCAAACTTTGCGGCTTTGTGTTTCAGGTGGGGCTTCACTGCCCGTGCAAGTATTGGAAGATTTTGAAGATCAATTTAAAGTACCGATCATGGAAGGCTATGGGATGTCCGAAGGTTCGCCGGTGGTGACTTTCAACCAGTTGAACATCGGCCGAAAACCCGGGTCCATCGGTACTCCGGTATGGGGAGTTGAAGTGAAGCTGGTGGATGCCAAAGGCCAAGAAGTGCCGGTGGGCGAAAAGGGGGAGCTGCTCTACAAGGGCCACAATGTGATGAAGGGCTATTATAAAAAACCCAGTGCCACTGCTGAAACGATCCAGGATGGCTGGCTTCACTCGGGCGATGTGGCGATCAGGGACTCAGACGGTTTTTATTTCATCGTGGACCGCACGAAGGATATGCTCATCCGGGGTGGGTTCAATGTCTATCCCCGTGAGGTGGAAGAGGTCATGATCAGGCACGAGGCGGTGTCGCTGGTGGCCGTTATCGGGGTGCCGCATGAAGAATTTGGCGAAGAGGTGAAAGCTTGTGTCGTGCTGAAAGCTGGGAAATCGGTTTCGGAAACTGAGCTGATTGCATGGACGAAGGAGCACATCGCCGCTTACAAATATCCCCGTTATGTGGAGTTTATGGATGCCCTGCCCATGAGCGCGACTGGCAAGATCCTAAAAAAGGAATTGCGAAAATGAGGGGTTGGCGGTGGAAGAAAAAAACCATTGGAGCGGGTGCACATCCTGCCTACGATGAGGAGAAACCCAGAAAAAAAGCCACAAACGCAGCGTTTGTGGCTTTTTTGGTTGCCCATGCCCGCTGTTATTTGATGGGCCGCACGGTCGTCCGGCGGTTGATCAAGTGCTGGGGTTCGGTCTTGGCATTTTTGACTTTGGGCTGCGATTCACCATAACCTTTGGCTTGAATGTTGGCCTCGGGGATTCCCTTGCCCACCAAATAGCGCACGGCCGATCGGGCCCGACCTTCGGACAGCCGTTGGTTATATTTGTCATTGCCCCGTATATCGGTGTGGGAACCAAGTTCCAGCACCGCCTTGGGATTTTCGGCCAAGTAATCGGTCAAGAATTCGGCAAATTCATTTAGGGTCTTGGCCGCTTCAACCGTGATCCGGGTGCTGTCGTATTCGTAATTGATCTCGATCTCCAGCACCCCCTTTGTCAGGTCAGGCCGGGTTTTTCCTGGGATCTGCGTGGGGGGTACTTCAATGTTCAGCAGGTTTTTGCGCAGCACTAAATCCAACTCATAACAAACCGTGTTGAACCGTTTGGGCAAGGTTTGAGGGTCCACGCCCTTTCCGATCATGGAGAAAGGTTCATTGTCAGCCAAATAGGTAACTTTTTGTCCATTTACCCGATATATTTTGCCCAGTTCCACCCGGGTTTTGAATTCGTATTTGCCATCGGGGCCCGAAGTGACCGTTTCAACCATTTTGCCAGTGTCATCTCGGAGCTCCACTTGCACTTCGCCCAACTGATTGGGGGCCGAGTTGCCAATTTTGACCCGTGAATAAGTGGTGCCGCGCAGGCAATAAGCCACAAATTTGATGTCGGCCGAGTCATTTTTGAACTGATAGATATCATCGTCCCCCTTGGCTCCATCGCCTATCCGATTGCTGGAGAAATAGCCATTGCTTTTGTTGCGGAACACAATGCCGAAATCATCGTAGCTGGAATTGATGGGCACCCCCAGGTTCTTGATTTTCAATTGTTTGACCGGGCGGTTGAGGCTATCCATCACCGTTACGGTATCTTGGACGAACAGATCGAGGCCGCCAAGGCCGGAGTGGCCGCTGGAGGCAAAAAACAAGCGGCCATCGGCGGCAACATAGGGGAACATGTCATCGCCGGGCGTGTTAATGCTGCGGCCCAAGTTTCGTGGGCGTGACCAAGTGCCATTGTCAGCCAGTTTGGACATGTACAGGTCCGTTGCGCCAAACGCCCCGGTGGCTTTCCGGTTAGAGGAAAAATAGAGGGTTTTGCCATCGGGGCTGAGGGCCGGGCAGGCATCCCAATTGGCAGTGTCAGTCACGTTCTCGAGCAGCACGGGGGGCAGCCAGCCGCGCTCGGGGTGGCGTTCGGAGATGAACAGGTGAACATCGCGGAATACTTCTTTTTTGGTGCCGTTATTGCTCCGGGCAAAGATCACGAACTTGTTTTTGGGGTCAAAAGTGGCCGAAGCTTCGTGCATCCCGTCGAGGTTGAACGTTTCGGCGAAGAAAGGCTGGATAGTGCCCGCACAAGTGGCCGTGTCGGTGATGTCGAAGCGGTACAAATCGTTGAACCCCGTTCCCGTAGTTTCAAAAATCTTTTCATTGC
>JAYUVL010000423.1:0-9975 GCA_043754075.1 Cytophagales bacterium
TGACCCGCTTCCTATTGCAGCACAGTGAATATCAGACTTTTGTGATCGATATTGATCGGGAGTCGGTGGATTACCTCAAGCAGCAGCTCACCCTCCCCGAAGAGCGGATCATCCGGGGTGATTTTTTGAAAATGGATTTGGCCACCATTTCTCAAGGCCAACCGTTGGCCCTCATTGGCAATTTGCCCTATAATATCTCCTCCATGATTTTTTTCAAATTATTGGAAAACCGGGCCTTGATCCCCGAAATGGTGTGCATGATCCAAAAGGAGGTGGCCGAGCGGATTGCGGCGAAGCACGGCAGCAAAACGTATGGGATATTGAGCGTGCTGTTGCAAGCTTTTTATGAAATCAAGTACGAGTTTACAGTGCACGAAGATGTGTTCGAGCCCCCGCCCAAGGTCAAATCGGGTGTTATTTCCCTGCGGCGCAATGCCACCACGAAATTGGCCTGTCCCGAACCGCTATTTGTAAAGGTGGTCAAAATGGGCTTCAATCAGCGGCGAAAAACGTTGCGCAATGCCTTGGGCGGGCTCATTCAGCGATCGCCCCGGTCGGAGGCTGCGCTCCAGCAGGCCGTTTTTGGATTGCGGGCCGAGCAGTTGAGCGTGGCCGATTTTGTGCAGTTGACGCTATTGATCCAAGAAATCAACCAAGGATAGTTGGGCTGTGATTGATGAGCCGATCTACTCCCGATCCATTTCCCGTTGGACATCGCGCTCTTTGATGCTCTCGCGCTTGTCATGCAGTTTTTTGCCCTTGGCAATCGCCACTTCCATTTTGGCATAACCCCGGTCGTTAATAAAAATATGGATTGGAATGATGGTCAACCCTTGATTTTTGAGCTCATTTTCTACTTTGCGCAACTCCCGCTTGGTCAGCAACAGTTTGCGATCGGCCTTGGGATCGTGGTTGAAGCGGGTCCCCTGCGCATACTCGTTTACATGCAGGTTGCGCACAAACATTTCACCGTTCAATAGCAGGCAGTACGCATCATCCAGGTTCACTTTGCCCAAGCGGATCGATTTGATCTCGGTGCCGGTCAAGCGCATCCCGGCCGTAAATTTGTCCAGAAAACTGTATTCAAAAGAAGCCCGGCGGTTGCGGATGCTGAGGTTCTTGACGATTTTATCTTTTAGCTTGCTCATCGCAGTGCTTTGCTCCAAAAGGAGGTTTGGGGAATAATGGTAAATGGGCAGTTGCGCTGGCGATCGATCTCAAAAATCGCTCGCCCCAATTGGCCATTTTGGGCCAACAACGCTTTCATTAAAGCACAAAACTACCCATTAAGTTCCGATATTGGCTCTGCCGAATGGGTTAACCAAGTTCGGGACCCGGATTGGCCGTTTCTGGAGCAACTGCGGCTGGCAGCCAGGACAGGAGCCACACGTGCCGAAGCCAAAGCAGTGACCCCAACACCCACAGCGTGAGGCTGGCAAAGGCCGGCAAATGGAACGCGACCGTGGCTGGCGACGATAGCAACAGGTAGCCCATCATCGGTGCACTGGCCAGTAAGCGGAAAGCCTCCAGCCCTAAAGCCCAGCGTTTTTGCTCAAAAAGGCCACCACCGGCCAAAATCCCCGCCCCAATCCAGAGTGCCCCCGCCAATTTGAGCGGCAAGGGCATGGCATTTTGCCCAAACAGATAGATGGCAGTACCGATCAAGATGATCACATATTGCACGAATACGTAATAATTGATGGCCACTGGGCCGCTGGTGTCAAATTTTTGGTAGTTGTGCCGCTGAACTTCAGGAATGGGGATGGGGCCACCCAGCGAAGCGGGCCGCCAGCCCGGCTTATAAAACACTACTCGGAGCTTATCCAAGAGTTCAGGGGTTTGTTGTACTTGCCGCCAAATCGTGCCATAGTGGGAAAAATTGGCCCAGACTGGGTTCCAACTGCGCACGGGGGTGGTGATGCCATAAACCGGCGCCGCGATTTCAGGTTCATAGGTCCCAAAAAATTTATCCCAAATGATAAAAACCCCCGCGTAGTTTTTGTCAATATATTCAGGATTGCGCCCATGGTGCACACGATGATGCGAAGGGGTGTTCATTACATATTCCAGCCAGCCCAGTTTGCCCACCGTTTCGGTGTGAATCCAAAACTGATAGAGCAGGTTTAGGCCCGATACATAGACCAAACTCTCGGGCGAAAAACCGATCAAGGCCAAGGGCAGATAGACATAGAAAGTAAACACCCCCTGAAACCAACTTTGGCGCAAGGCTACTGATAAGTTGTAGTCTTCGCTTTGGTGGTGGACCACGTGCCCGCTCCAAAGCAGGTTGATTTCATGGCTGAGGCGGTGGGCCCAATAGTAGCACAAATCATAGGCGAAGAAAAGCAGGACAAACGTCCACCAAGTATCTGGCGGGGCAAAAAAAGCGAAGTTGGCTTGGATCCAAGCATAGATACCGATCCCGAACACTTTGAGAAACAGCCCCGTGACTTGCTGGCCAATGCCACAACTAATATTGGTTACAGCATCCGGAAACCGATAACGGGCCACATGCTGCCACCTTTCCACCAATAGTTCGATCCCGATCAGGACAAAGTAAATCGGAATGGATAAGATAACCGGACTGAGATTCATTTTAACGGGAATTTATTGGAATAATTCAATTTTAACCGAATATAAAGGGTTTGGTTTTGAAAGATTTGATTTATTTTCTACTTTTACATTACATAAGCGCAACCTATCTCGCATGATCTTTAGCTTCGTCAGTTTTATTTGGGTATTGGTTTCTTTTGCCAGTCCCTCCTTGTCTCAACCCCTTGCCGATCCGACTGTTCCTGCCAATGAAGTGGGCATTTTACTCAAGGCCCAACTGGAAGTTCAACCCGCACGGCCAACGATAAATGCCGAGGCACAACCCTTGTACCTCTCGCCCAGTTTGCTTCAGGGGTTTTACCAGCCAAGGAGCTACCAACCAGCTTGGCCTTCATTAGAGGCAATCAATGAGGCAATTACAATATTGATGGCTGCTGATCGGGAGGGGCTTATTTCCCGCGATTATCATATTGATGCGATTTTACGACTAAAATCGCAATTATTTAACGGGGAACCGATTGAGGCCGAAAAGTTTTTGGCCCTTGAGCTGCTCATTACCGACGCGGTGTCCACTTATGCCATCCATTTGACCAAAGGAAAGCTCAAGCCGGAGTGGTCCATGTCGGCTTGGAACTTTACCAAACCATTCGGGCGCAAAGACTCGCTGGCGATTATCGATAAACTTACACGTTCTGATACCATGTTGCTCACCTTGGAAAAGTTTAAACCCAAATCAACATCGTACAGCCTGTTAAAAGAGAAGTTGGCCTTTTACCGCCAATTGGCTGCCCAAGGCAGTTGGCCCAAAATGGCGCCCGACTCGCTCAAAATTGGCAAAGGGAAAGCAAGCCCTCAAGTGGTTCTGTTGCGCCAACGGCTGCGCAGCGAGGGTTTTTTGGCCAGTGCTACTGACACCACGCTGTTTGATGACACGGTCGAAGTGGCCCTCAAGGGCTTCCAAAAACAATATGGGGTGCGCCAAACTGGCCTACTTGACGACAATACCTTCAAAGCGCTGAACGTGGGCCTCCAAGATCGGATCAACACGATCCGGGTCAATTTAGAGAAAAACCGCTGGATGCCCGATAGCGTGCCCGCCGACCGGATTGTGATCAACGTGCCCTCCTTCCGGCTGTATTACTTCCGGCAGCACCAAAAAGTGTGGGAGACCGATGTGACCACTGGCAAGCCAGAAAACCAAACCCCCATTTTTCAGACCAAGATCCAATACATGGACGTCAACCCCACGTGGACCGTACCGGGTGGCATCACCCAAAGCGAGGTGATCCCTGCGGTACAGCGCAACCCCAACTACCTGCGCCGCAACCGGATGACGGTCTATGACCGAAACGGGAAAGTGGTGGATGCATCGACGGTGAACTGGACCACCTACGCTGGTGGCAAATACACCTTTATGCAGCCCCCAGGCCGGGGCAACCAATTGGGCAAAATCAAGTTTGTCTGCGCCAACAAGTACTCGATTTTTTTGCACGATACTCCGCACAAATCGCTCTTCAAGTTCATGGATCGCGCCTTTAGCCATGGCTGTGTGCGCGTGTGGGAGCCGTTCAAGCTGGCCGAACTCATCATGAGCGATACGGCCAAGTGGAACAAAACCGTGTTTGACACGCTGGTGGCCAGAGGCTCAACCAAGCGCGTGCCGATCAAGCCACTGGATGTCCAGGTCCTGTACCAGACTGCGGGCATCGATCCCGAGGGGGCCTTCTTTTTCCGCAAAGATTTTTATGGCTTGGATCAACCGATCCTGTTGTGGCTGGATCAACCGTTGGCTACGGTGCTCCAATACGAGGCCCGCAAGAAGGAAGAAGAGCGCCTAGTGAGCGAGGCCAAGAAAAAAACAGCCCAAGATGCAGCCAAAGCAAAACAGGCCGCCGTAAAAACCAATGCCGACAAAACCGAAAAAAAAGCAGGCAATAGCAAATAGGTTGGGGCTCAACCAAACAGCTTTTTGAGATAAAACTTCAATTTGCCCCGGTAGCTGCTGTGCGAATTGAGATAATAACGAGCCACTGCAGCCCTGACTTTATGGTTTTCACGCAGTGGGATGCGCTCCACTACCACCGAGTCGGCCATTGACTGCCTTGAATGCTCGTTGTTGTCTAAGTGGCAGTGCTCCCCCGTGCCATCGAAACCAAGATTGCGCACCAGGGTTTGTCGCGGGCTGAGGCATAGCCCGTGGTGCAAGAATACGCTGGCTTGCCATTTGATTGCCCAGGTTTCCCATTGGCCCGTGGCATTGGCCAGCAAATGGTCCGAAAAATTATAGGCCCCATCCAAATCAAAGCTTTCCAATCGTTTGCGCCGCAATAGTTCATCATATAGCCAGCGGGCGTCGGGGTTGAACTGCCGCCAAGCCCGTTGCCAAGTAGCCCAGCCCCAGCACGAAATTTTGGTATAAAAGAAAGTGTCGGGCAGCTTTTGGCGGATCGGGTACATAAAGCCTGAAATGTGCATCACTTGGGCATCATCGGCATACAAAGTGAGGCCGGTATTCATGTAGCGCAGGAAACCCGGGGCCACAAATAGATCATCTTCCAACACGATCACCCGCCCAAATTGCTCTACGATTTCGCTCACGCCCTGGGTGATCGATTGGGCAAGGCCCAAATTGACGGGCCGTTGGCGCAAGTGGACCTGTCCGCACCAAGCTTGCTCAACGACCAAGTCCAGCACCGCCCGGTGGTTGGCCCGGTCTTGGGCCGTGGCGGTTGGTTTGGGGGCATCCACAAAAACCCAAAGCTCCGACGCTGCCGCCAACTCATTGGCCGCCAATGACGCCAACAAGCGCCGGGTGTGGTCGGGTCGGTTGTAGGCAAACAAAACAATGGGCGCAAGGTTTAACATTTGGACAAAGGTAGTCACCCCAAACTTTTTTACCGAAATTAGTTAATCATATTAATCATTTTTAGTACTTTTAGAGCGAGTTTAAATTTGGCATCCATTTAGATAAAACCGAGAGCATCATGCGCATCTTCAAGCAGCACACAGGAATTTGGGAGGGTACTTACACCCGGATCAACGAAAAGGGCGAAGTGGTCGACCATCACAAAAGTCGGCTCACCCTGCGAATTGAGGGCAATGTGTGGAAACAGCAAAATGAATATACGTGGGACAATGGCAAGCACGAACTGCACGACTTTGGGGCAGCGGCTTTTGATGAGGCCGGAATGCTCCATTTTGACAATGCCCGCATTTTGGGCAAAGCTTGGGAGTCGAGCGATGTGATTTGTTTGGAATGGAGCTACAAGCAGCAGCCCGGCAGCCAACTGTATGAAATCATCAGTTTGCTGGGCGATGGCCACCGGATGCGGACTTGGCAACACAGCCAAAACGGGCAGTTTCAGGGACTGACCATGATCGAGGAGCGCCGGGTGCTGACCCAGGCCGAAATGTAAGGGCTGGGCCAAACATTTTGCCCACTAAACGGCTTTATCAACCAATCCACACGCTATCATGAATCAAGCTCCCATCAACGTTCCCCCGGCCTGGCACCGCATCGGCCAGCACGGGATGTCGCCCGAAGCCACCCACGATGAGATCGCCCGTTTTAACTTTCTGGCCAACCTCAACAAATATTTGGCAACTGCCATTTCTCCGGGCAATAAAATCGCCTATGATACCCGGGTACGTCCCCGGTTCCGCCGCGAATTTGGCCGCGACCTCCAGTCGCGCTCTGAAGTGCGCAACGCCATGAAAAAGGACACGCACTACCAAACTTGGAGTGCGCTCCGTCGCTCGGCGATGGAAATGCGCCAACAGGCGGGCCGGTCGCTCGTGCTGCGGCAAGCCGCCTCGCTCGCCCAAAAAGCCGAAACCCTCAACGCGGGCAAGGATTCGCTGGTGATCAAGCCGGGGTTCAACATCCCCGCCTACATTGCCAAAGTGGACAACCACTTGATGCCCGGTAGCTACCATACCGAACTCTTCGCGGGCGATGTAACGGCAGCGGCCAATTATGACATGGGTCTGTTTGTCACCACTGGGGGCGCGCTAGGCAAACTCAATGATGGCGGCGGCAAGGCCATCGCCCAGTGGCTGCTCTCCCACCACCCCGAGTTTAAGCCCAAGCGGATATTGGACATTGGCTGTGGACTGGGGCACAATGTGCTGCCCATTGCCCAAGCTTACCCCGATGCGCACGTGGTGGCCGTGGATGTGGGCGCGCCCATGTTGCGCTATGGCCACGCCAGGGCCCAGTCGCTTGGCATCACCAATGTAGAATTTCGCCAACTCGACGGACAGTTCACCGGTTTTGCCGATGAATCGTTCGATTGGATCCAGACGACCATGTTCCTGCACGAAACTTCGGGAAAATCAATCCACGGAATCATGAGCGAAATCTACCGAATGCTAAAGCCGGGCGGAGTCACCATGCACATTGAACAGCCCCAGTACACGCCAGAAATGGATGTATATGAGCAGTTTATCCGCGATTGGGATGCTTACTACAACAACGAGCCGTTCTGGTCAAAAATGCACGACATTGACACCGTCGAGCTGCTGACCAAGGCTGGTTTTGCGGCCGACCAGTTTTTCCAAATTGGGGTCCGGGCCGTGAACGACAACGAAGATCACACCAAGCCCCGCGCCCCAGAACCGGAAGATCATGGCCGGGCGGCCGTTTGGAACGTGTTTGGTGCTTGGAAAGCCTAGACCAGCACCCCGGCTTGACTGGCCAGTTCGGTCACGGGGGGCCTTCTCGTAGTGTTGGTTTTTAATGCCGGTGGCCCCGCTGGGCCACCGGTAACCACTGAGCATTGGCTGCTAGTGGCCCCAAAATCAGTTCTGGGGCCAAGCCATAAGTATTACCCGAACCTTTCAACAAAAGTTTAATTTGGCAATTTTTCAATGGAAATCAATGACATCGCGCTGGCCAACAGCAAAGCGAAGGGCAAAAGGCCCTACTTTTTTGACGACCCGGCAGTAGAACGGGTGCTGAACATCACCATTGCCTTGGCCGGTGAGCTTGCCGTGGTCCATGAACGCATGGATACCATCGAGCGTTTGCTGGATGCCAAGGGCACTTTGAGCCGCGCGGACATTGAGGCCTACCGTCCCGATGCCCAGTCGGAGGAAGAGCGTCAGCGCTGGCACACCGCCTTCATTGCCCGGATCTTGCGCATCGTGCAGCAGGAAATGGAAGCCATGAAGGACGAAAATTCCGAAAACAACCGCACCATGGACGAGGTGGCCGATGAACTGGCCACCATCTAGCGAAGTAAAAACAGTCAGGCGGACCGGAGGT
Organism: Cytophagales bacterium; assembly: GCA_043754075.1. GTDB lineage: Bacteria > Bacteroidota > Bacteroidia > Cytophagales > Thermoflexibacteraceae > JALONO01. The sequence goes on from JAYUVL010000423.1 coordinate 7,820, forward strand.
AGCACTTTTTGGTTGGGCCGGTCGATCAGCAACTCACAATCAACAAAAACCATCGCTTGCCGGCCAAAAGGAGGGTTGGATATGGTTTTTTTGTTGGATACGGCACCAGCTTTATCCCATTGGTTCGCGATGGCAAACCGTTGACCAAATGCTCTTTTTACCTCTTTCCGCAGTCCCATTGTTGAGTCAGAAAAACTAGAAAATGAAAACTATCCTCTTTTATGGGTCATGGCTGGTCTTTAATCCCCTTTTGGCGCAATATGCCCAAGCGCAAGCAGTGCGGGAGGAGATCGCGATCATTTGGAAAGCCCGCGAAACCAACAACCGGGCCTTGGTCGATCCAATCGATGACGATGCAATGATCGACATGGATTCCTCGGGAACCCTTCGGACTAAGAGAGCGGTTTTGGCTTTCAGGTCCGGCTCCCTGTCGCCGGCCAACGCCAACCAAAAGACTGCCGCCATTGCCAAGCCCCTGCGGGTTGGCGTGGTCGGGCTGACCCACGCACACGTTCACTGGATTTTGGGCCGGCCCAAAGCGGGCGATATAGAGGTGGTGGGCATTGTAGAACCCAATCGGGGCTTGGCCCAACAGTTTGCGCAGCGACACGGCTACAATATGGATCTGGTTTTCAACACGATCGATGAGATGGTGCAAAAAACCAAGCCCGAAGCAGTCACTGCCTTCAATTCCATTTACGATCACCTCGAGACCGTCGCTTATTGTGCCCCGAAGGGCATTCATGTCATGGTGGAAAAACCGCTGGCAGTTAGCTACGATCACGCGCAGAAAATGATCGCATTGGCCCAAAAACACCATATCCACCTCCTCACCAACTATGAAACGACTTGGTATGGCAGCAACGAAAAAGCGTATCAGTTGATTAAGGAGGGGGCCATTGGCGAAATCCGCAAAATGGTATTTCATTACGGGCACCCCGGCCCCATTGAGATTGGCTGCAACAAGGAATTTTTGGATTTTTTGACCGACCCCAAACTCAATGGCGGCGGAGCGCTGACCGATTTCGGGTGCTACGGGGCCAACTTGGCCACTTGGCTGCTCAACGGGCAGCCGCCGATCTCGGTCACTTGTGTGACCCAGCAATTAAAGCCGCACCTCTATCCCAAAGTGGAGGACGATGCCACCATTGTGCTCAAATACCCAAATTTGCAAGTAGTGATCCAAGCTTCGTGGGGCTGGCCCTTCAGCCGCAAAGATGCCGAGATTTACGGGCGCAAAGGCATCATTGAATGCCTCGACGCGACCAATATGCTAGTTGCCACCAAGATTGAGGATCGGGGCAGCCCCCTCAAGGCCAATCCCTTGCCCCAAGGCCAGCACGATCCCTTTGCCTACTTTGCCGGAGTAGTCCGGGGCACGATCCAAGTGAAGCCCACCGATCTTTCGGCTCCGGAAAACAACCAGACCGTGATGATGATCCTCGAGGCAGCTAAGCATTCGGCCCTTACGGGCGAAACGGTCATTTGGAAAAAATTCTTTGCTAGAAAGTAGCTTTTCTGGGGCAGTGGCCTTCTTCCGTTGATTCACCTGGCTGCCAACTGACCATCGAGCAGTAACCCTATTTTGCGGATCACCCCACCCACTTCGATATCGTCAGGCCCATTGGCTGATTGGTCAAATCCAATTCCCTGGTCTGGCGGCCAAACGAAAGTAGCAGTCGGATTTTGTGGCGGGTCCACCTAGCCAGCAGCTTTGCGGGTGGTTTTGTGGTGCTCTCCAGTCTTGAATCGGGGGGTTTTCACCCAGAAAAGCAAAAAACCGTAATTCTACCTACTTGAATTAAGTAAACGCTCTTATTTCTCGGGGAGGGGCGATGGCTTACTTTTGTGGTATAAGATTGACACTGCAACACTACCAGCTAGCTGGTTCAAGATATTTAAAGACAATTATTTAAGGGGTAAATTTTAACAACGCTGAAACAGCCATCAAGTTATACTTGGTGGCTGTTTTTTTAGGGAAGTTCCACTATTGGTCATCACTAAACACGGGGTACTGCTGGCGAAAGTCGACCGAATAGCTTTGGGGCCCCGCTGTTAGCTCCAATATTCCTTCGCCAATGTTCAGCATCCCACCCACCATGAGTGCATTGATCTTGGGCGGGCCGCTTTTTTTTCCATTGACATTTAAACTTGCA
>JAYUVL010000424.1:0-3267 GCA_043754075.1 Cytophagales bacterium
CGCGACCGAGGATCGGTTTCTGGTCGAGAACTACGAGCGCTTGGTCGACTCTCCGCTGATGTACAACCGGCCCGACACCACTATGATGCAAGTGGGCGGGGCAGAAATTGTCGTCTCGGTTTATTCGCCCGGCAAAAAGCTGACTTCCAAGTTTGTGGCTGACAATATTCGCGACATTTTGAACGCCCAGAAAAATTATTTGGGGGGCCAACTTCCTGTGGATCGGTACGCATTCATCATCTATTTGTTCAAGGGAGCTAGTGGATCGGGGATGATGGGCGCATTGGAGCATTCCCATTCCTCCCTTTACTACCTGCCCGAAACCGAAGGGGAGAATATTGCCCAATTTATCCGCGATGTGGCTGCCCACGAATTTTTTCACATTGTCACCCCACTCAACATCCATTCTGAGGAAATTCAATTTTTTGACTTTAATGCCCCCAAAATGTCCAAACACCTCTGGCTTTATGAGGGCGTGATCGAGTACTTTGCGGGGCACGTGCAGGTCAAAGAGGGATTGATGGGCCTCCCCGACTACTTGGAAGTGCTGCGTGGCAAGATCAACGAAGCCAAGGGTTTCAACGATTCACTGCCATTTACAGTGATGAGCAAAGGCTGCTTGGATCGCTACAAGGATCAGTATGGCAATGTGTACGCCAAAGGAGCGCTCATTGGCATGTGCCTGGACATTAATCTGCGCAAATTGTCGGCCGGGAAATACGGTGTACAAAACCTCATCGCTGATTTAGCCAAAGAATATGGCAAGGACAAACCATTCAAGGACGAAGAATTATTTGATAAAATAGTAAGCATGACCTATCCCGAAATCAGAACATTTTTTCAGCAATATGTTGAGGGTGGCAGCCCGCTGCCCTTTGCCGAAGTGCTGGATCAGGTGGGGATAGTCTATGAGCGAACTGCCGAGATCGACACCTTGACTTTCGGGCACATCTACCCAACAGTGAATTTGGACGTGGATACTACAGCGGTCATCATTGCCGATATCGAGGAGTTGGAAAACACCGACAAATTACCCTACAAAGTGGGAGACAAAATTATTTCCATCAACGGAATGACCGTTTCAGTGGATAACTATTTTGATGTTGTGGGGGCTCTTCTACAAAACGGCAAACCCAACCAAGTGGTCAGCATGGTAGTGGAGCGCGACAAGGCGGGCAACAAAAAAGCCAAAAAGCAGAAAGTAAAAGTGCAGTTGTACGCTACCAAATACATCGATCAACAGTTTTTGGCACCCGTAAAAAAACCGACCGAGGCCCAGTTGCGCTTGCGCCAAGCTTGGTTGGGAAAATAAACGTATGATCATCACCCAACTTGCCGGCGGCTTGGGCAACCAAATGTTCCAATATGCCCTTGGCCGTTATCTTTCGCTGAAGCATTGCACCTTGCTCAAGCTCGATCTGCATACGTTGCTGGATCGCCAGCCGACCCCCGGCATGGTGTTCCGCGATTATGATTTGAGCATTTTTAACCTACCCAGTCTTGCGAAAGCCCATCAGTGGGACTTGGCCAAAGCTCAACTCAACCGCCGCTGGCGCTTAAACGCATTGCAAGATAAATTGACCAAACTTGGACTTTCCCAGCCCTTATTGTTGGTCAAAGAAAAATCAAAGTCTTTCAGTGCTGAGGTGATGTCGACCCCGGACCAAGCATTTCTCCAAGGTTTTTGGCAGAGCTACCGTTATTTTGCTCCTATTGAAGCCATCATTCGCCAAGATTTCACTTTCAAAACGCCATTATTGGGCGCGTCGGCCCAACTGGCCGATGCCATTCGTCAAAGCCAATCGATCTGTTTGAATGTACGCCGAGCTGATTTTGTTGACAATATCAAATCAGCCAGTTTTCATGGCTTTGTCGGGGCTGACTACTACACCCGGGCCGTGGCACATCTCCACGCGCAATTGGGCCATGCCGCCATCTTCGTTTTCTCTGATGATGTGGCTTGGTGTGAGGCCAACCTGCGGTTTCCTCTTCGCACCACCTTTGTGGATCATACGCACAAGGGCCCTAAATTTGGCAACTATCTCCAATTGATGACGCTATGCCAGCACTTCGTCATCCCCAACAGTACCTTTGGTTGGTGGGCGGCTTGGCTGGCCAACCAGTCAAGCGGGCACGTGATCGTCCCTCGGCAGTGGTATGCCGATCCCGTTGCCAATGCCGACACGGTAGGTTTGCTTCCCGAGCATTGGCAACGGGTGTAAAACCAAGCAGCGTGGACAAGTAAGGGATTGAGTGATTACTTATAAGATCAGGATATATGAGATACACTTTTACGAACATTCAGCAATGCAATATGTGCGGCAGCACCGCTTCGGTGGTATTGGGCAAGCGGCTGAACCAGTCACAGGGCAAGAACCCGAGGCAAAAATCTGGCATTACCACCACGGTGGTGAAGTGCAAAAAGTGTGGGCTCATTTACGCCAATCCACAGCCCGTCCCGTTCAGTTTGCAAGACCATTATGGAGTGCCCCCGGAGAGTTATTGGCAAGATGATTATTTTACCGTCAGTCCCGACTATTTCAAGGGCGAAATAACCACCCTTCAGCAATTGATGCCCTTTACCAGCGGCCAGACGGCCTTGGATATTGGGGCGGGGCTGGGCAAGTGCATGATCGCCCTGCAAAACCAAGGTTATGAGGTGTATGGCTTCGAGCCTTCTGAGCCCTTTTATGAGCGGGCCATCAACAAAATGGGGCTGGCCGAGAACCGACTGAAGTTGGGGGCCATCGAGACGGTGGACTACCCAGCCAATTATTTTGACTTTATTACTTTTGGGGCAGTATTGGAGCACGTTTATGATCCGAGCCACTGTCTGGAAATTGCCTTCCGGTGGTTGAAGCCCAATGGATTGCTGCACATTGAAGTGCCCTCCTCCGATTGGCTCATTGCCAAGCTGTTCAATTTATACTACAAACTGATCGGAACCGATTATGTAACCAATATTAGTCCGATGCACACTCCTTTTCACCTCTATGAGTTTGGCTTACAATCATTTGTGGAGAATGGAAAGCAACATGGGTACGAGATAGCCAAGCACGAATATTACCCTTGCCAGACCTACCTGCCCAAGGTGCTGGACAAACCCCTCACTTGGTACATGAAAGCCACTGACAAGGGGATGCAATTGGCGGTTTGGTTGCGAAAAAAATGAGCGACCCAGCAATGGTGGTGTAATTTTGGCAATGGTCATTTTCTTGATCAGACACATTGATTTAGCAATCAGCAAAAGGCCCCAAACTTTTCATG
>JAYUVL010000425.1:0-5534 GCA_043754075.1 Cytophagales bacterium
ACAGGAACTCACCTTGGGCATCACTATCGGCGACCACTTCATTGGCAAACCGCTTCTTAGTATCCACACTTTTGACTTGCTCAAACTTAAAGGTGGCGTAGGCTCCCAACAGTGCCGAAATCGTTGCCCCAGCCAGCAAATAAATGTAGGTGGAGTAGCGAAATTGCCGCACAGTGTAGGGCATTTTCAGCAAGGTGATGAGCGACAAATAGGCGAGGGAGAGCAAGAACACCGTAATTTCCAAGCGGCCCGCCACTAGGCCATAGCTGGCCACCAGCGCGGCTCCCGTGAGCAGGCCAGCCACGATCCGCCAGTATCCGTGATTGAGGGCAAGCAAGAGCCGCGAAACTACGTGGCTAATGAAAAAAAACATCAAGGTGCCCAATGCGAAGGTGAACAGGGCGATGAGCTTGTAGCTGTTGTAGTTCAGGTCCGCAGTGATATCGAGGCGGATGTCGGAGTTGAAATAAATGGTGCGCAGCACCGAAAAATTGAAATAATAAACGGCGTAGCTGACCAATACCAAACCAACCGACAAGGCAAACTTTAGTGTAGGCGGCAAATGGTAGAGTTTGCGGTAATTCAGCAAACGGTAGTAATACATGTAGATAAATCCACCAATGATGCAAAGGGCCAGCATATTGAGGAACAAATCGCCCAAAGAGGGGGAGATTTCCGATGAGGCAAACAGTTGCGAATTAAAAAGGGCAAAGCGCCGGCTCAGGCCCGAGGGAATATCGATCAGCACGATCAGAATGCGCAAGCAGGCCAATGCCATGATCAATAGCACAAAAGCTTGCCGGATCTGCCCCACCCCAATGTACTCAATCAGGTTGGCGCGGATTTGCAAAAAAGTAAACAGAACGGTGAAAATTGTAAAGAGCAGTACCGCATTCTCGCGTGACAGGCTACCGGTGTAGGTAAAATCAGCGGGAAGGAGGATGGAGAACAAGTAACGGCCATCGCGACTTTTGATGGAAACGCCTTCCTCACTATCTGTAATAACCGCCTCTACTCCAGCTACTTCGGGGAACAAATCGGGGTTAAGTTCCGATTTGATGAACGCATTGGAGATTTTGTAGCGCCTAAATACTGGAATGGCAGTAACAAATAAATAGCGAATACTGTCGATCCGCGTAGATTCCTTGAGCAATAAGTACACCCCGTTACTGCCGGTAACTCCGACTTCGGGAAATTTGCCCACCAAATCTTCGCGATTGGGGGTAAACTTGTTATCCGTCCAGAACAGCAACTCTCCATCGCGATAGATAAAGAGTGGATATTTGCCATCGGTGGGCAAGTCAGAAAAAAGGGCGCGTTTTTTCTGCCGAAGTTGAGCTTGCACATCTTGTAACGCCACTTGGGCCAAATCGAGCTCGCGTTGCAGCCCCACGTTCACCCGTTGCACATAGGATTCCCGGCCCGGAGTGCCCAAGTGAATGACCGGGTAACTGAACAAGATAGTGAGCACGAGCGAAAGCAGGGCGCCCGGGAGGTAGAGCGATTGGCGCTTCATGCGGAGCATGTTAAATATCCTGACCTTATCAAAAACCATGCAACATCCGGTAAATAGATAAAGATCAAAGGTACAAAAAATTTAGGGGTTTTTCGGGGACTGGGCCGGGCTGGTGGCTGCCAGTCCGTCGCGAAAATCAGAATAGCTGCTCCTTACGCAGTCTTTGAAAAATTTGCTGAAATGAGCTGAATCGGCAAATCCTAGCTCAAAGGCCACTTCCTTTTACGCGCTGATGGGTGAAATGGGCCAATCGCTTGGCTTCTAAAATGATCCGACCTTGGATATATTCCTTGGCCGAGCTACCAGTTGCTGCTTTAAATGTTTCATTGAGGTGGTGGGCACTAACATTCAGTAAATCAGCATAATGGGATACTTTGTGTAATTGCTGAAAATGGGCCTCCACTCCTTTTCTGAAATCTTTTACCAAAAAAACTATTTTGGTTGACGGTGAGCCGACTGGGCCATTTAGCCGCGCCCGCCCGCTATACAGCAGAAAAAGGCGGACCAAGGCTCCCAACGCTGCCTGCTGATGAACACGCTCTGTTTCAAATTCACGGTGCATCGCATCGATTAACGGGTGTAGGGCTTCAGCCTGGGCCGAGGTCAGCACAACTGGGATCGTCGCGCTGCGATTGAAGAACAAATCGATTTGGTCCAGCAAGTCGACCGACATTACATGGGCAAACAAAAAATCGGCGGTAAACATGATCGCCTCTCCAGTGGGTGGTTTCACCAGTGCCAACTGGTGCATCTGCTCAGGTGCGATGAAATAAATGGTGCGGGATATAGTGGAAAAGCCTGAAAATCAATATAATGAATGCCTTCGGCTTGTATTGCCCAAATAATTGTGTGGTGGTGGCGATGGGGCGGGGCAGGTTGCCCATGGTTCAGCGCAGCGATGCATCGTCTTGATGGCAAAACCAGCCAAAGGGGTGGGTGCGAGCAATTGGGGGGATCGCTAAATGGTTAAAATCCAGTGGCCGCCAACAAAGAATAGTTTTGCGGGCAACCACTGGGTTGGATTCACTAAAAATTATAGCTCAACGTGAAGAAAGTCCGCCGGGGCAAGAAAGGAATACCCGGGATCATGGTTGCGCTGGGTGTGGCGCGAACAGCCACGATTGGGTTGGTCACATCCAACAGCCATAAAATTTCCTGCGTATTGGTCAGGTTGCTCACCCGGACCGAGAACCTCAACTCGTGCTGATTCTTGAATGAATTCTTGACAAACACATTGCCGTTCAGCAGCATGACATTGGCCATTTTGAACTGGTTCAATTCATCCCCGTAGCGGTTGGCCATGTAATTACCGTCTATGCCCAAACCGGCAGAAAAGCCACCACTGATCTTGCGCTCGTAGTTGGCACTGAAGTTCCAGATCAAGCCGGGAATATTTTTGATCTGTTTGCCTTTTAGCTCAGCTTCGGGCAGGGTGATAAGGGTGGTGAGCCGCAAACCGTTGGGGATGGCCACAAATTCACTGCTCTGGACTGTGGCCGAGGTGCGCAACAAAAGCCCCCTAGCCCACGAAGGCGTATAGGTAAGGGTGCCTTCCATGCCCATGATCGCTACCGAGCCTTCGGTGATGGAGGTGGACTGGGGCGGGAAACCGGGGGCCACATCGCGAAAGCCGGAGATGATCCGGTCATTGATCTGGGTAAAATAGCCCGCAATGTCCAAACTCAGATCGTCGCTCAACACTGAAGTACGTAGGCCCAGTTCAGCATTGTAGATGGTCTCGGGCTTGTCGATTTGGGTAACGAACGGACGGTTATTGGTATCAATGGGCCGGTAGTTTACCAAGCCGGCACCCAATTGCTCGGGCGCGGGCAGTTGGCCCGACACCCCGCGCAGCATGTTGACGAACACCTGCTCATCCGGGGCCCGGAACGCCCGGACAAAGTTGGCATAGACAGCAGTGTTCTTGCTGGCCAAGTAGTTGACCCCAAGAGTGGCACTGAAGGCCCCCAAACTTACTTCGCGGCGGTCGGTAAAGTCGGAGATAAACAGTGGCCCGTTGATGGCACCGTTGCCTGATTTTGGCAAAAAGTGCAAAATGTTGATATTGGTATTGTCGTAGCGCAAACCTACATTGATTTTCAGCTTATCGTTGGCTAGCGTCATTTCATCACCAAAAAATATCGAAGTGTTGAATACTTTGGAATACGTGTCCGATCCACGCAGCAAGTTGGTGGTCAAAATACCGGGGGTGGCCCCAGGGAAGGCAGTGCGGGGTTGTACGCTGCCGCTGCTCAGGTCGGTCGCCAAGAACACGCCACTTGCCAAGCTGCGCTGCTCATAATAGCCCAAGTAGCCGCCTAGGGTGAAAGTATGTTTACTGCTGCCAATCTCGGCATTTTTCCGCAAGATCAATTCGTCGATGACATCGAACATATTGCGCCTACCAGTCGAGTTGAACACGTTGGCAAACAATTGCTGCGGATTGGTTGGTGAAGTAACGTAAGCCGTGGCCGCAATGAACTTTGTGCCCAGGTTGGTGGATTGGTAGCGGACATTGTTTTGGATCGAGAATCCTCGGCCAAGGTCAAAATTCAACTTTAAGCCAATGGATCGATTATCGCCAAAATTGCCCCTGCCATTGGCATTGCCTAGGTTGACTTGTTCAATATTGGCCGGACTGCCGGTTACAGTTTCGCTACTGCCCTGAAACAGGGGCACCGAAGCCGCAGTGATGCCTGTGGGGCGAGTAAAATTGATGCCGGCCAGCACATCAGACCAGTCGGTGAAGGCATTGGTGAAGCGGGAGTCCATTTTCAGATCACTTACCCGGGTGGGCACCGACACGTTGTTGAACACATCCATACTACGCACACCGCCGTAGAGCCGAATGCTGCCCTTGTCGAACAACCAGTCTAGGTTGGCTCGGAACTGATAGCCTTTGTCGGGGCCGGATTGAGTTCGGTAGCCGGGATCGTTGAGGTACAGCCCACCCACATTGAACCGCAGGGCTTTGGTGATTGCTCCATTGACATTGACCCCGGTCTGGGTCATGCTCCCCCCGGCGGCCGACGGAGACGAGGCCAAGGTTTGCTCTACTGCGCCGTGAATTTTTTCGCCGCCTACTTTGCTCACCACGTTGTACACCCCCGCCGCCGCCGAACGGCCAAACAAGGTGGCCGCCGCTCCGCGCACCACTTCCATGCGCTCAACATTTAGGTCCATCATGAAGAAGGCATCGTAGGGGTTGCCACTGCCGGCATAGGCGGGCAGCCCATCAATGAGCATGGTGGTGTATTTGTCTTCCGTGCCCAAGTTTTCGGGAAACCCCCGCATGATTACGTTGGCCCGGACGCGTCCGCGCTGTGAGGCCACAAACACCCCGGGAGTAAACCGGAGGGCATCGGCCACGGTGGGAGCCACTTGGCGGCGCAGCTCGTTATTGTCCAAAATACTTACGGCCGTGGTGGCTTCGATCCGCCGGATAGGTTGGCGAGTGGCCGACACGATTACGTCATTGAGCAAATTGGAACCTAGTTCCAGCTTAATGTCCAAAGTTTTGCTTTCCCCATCTTTCAAATTCAAGGCTTCCACTACTGATTTGTGGCCTACTGCCGAAAACTGGATTTGTTGGGGCCCCACTGGAATGCTGAGCTTGTAAGTGCCGCTGATATCAGCCGATGTGCCCACTGTCGACCCAACGACTATCACATTGGCCCCAATGACAGGTGCGCCATTTTCGTCCACGATTTTTCCCTCGATGGTGGCACGTTGGGCCAAAATAACCATTGGGAACAAAACGACAAAGAATAAAGTAAGCAGTTTCTTCATTTGAAAGAGAATTTAGAATAAAAAATACAAAAAATGGGAATAATCGTTTAAAAAATAGACCAGCGCATGAAAGAATGAAAGCTCGAAAGTAGTTGTTGAACCTTTCAACTGAGTTCCATGCCGTTTGTTCAATTTTAATACCAGATTCCTTTAAAGCCTTAATTTAGCGCAGCCTAACCCCCATATTAGTCGTTAAACTTTGATTGGGAGGCAATGTTATAAGTCCATG
>JAYUVL010000426.1:0-17629 GCA_043754075.1 Cytophagales bacterium
CTTTACATTGCTGAATGCTGAAATATCCAATGAGCAAATTTTCTCATGGTTCAAAGAAGTATTTGAATTCATAAAAGATGAAGCAAATATTCCGCTTGAGATCATTGACAATAATGAACATGAAGATGGCGGCATCAACTTTTACATCAGCTACATTAGTCCGCTTGGCGGACAAGGAAGCAATAAACGTGTGAAAGTTGATATTTCACGCAGTGAACAACTGGTTTTTGAACCAGTAATGAATGACGTATTCATTGGCTATACCGATTTGGAAGAACACCAATTATTATGTTATCCATTAGAGGAAGTATTGGTGGAAAAAATGCGGGCGGTAATGCAACGAATGCAAGCGAGAGATTTTTATGACATTTGGTATCTATTGGAACAACACGGAATGGATGTTGTTTTTTATTTGAATGAATTTGAAACAAAGTGTAAAAGTAAATCCTTAAACCATGCAGATTTTCCGAAAAAATTAACCGAACGATTGCCACAATACAAAGGTCGTTGGCAAAGCTCCATGAGTGAACAAATAAAAGACTTGCGCGACTTTGACCAAGTGGAACGGGAAGTGCAAAGACATTTAAAAAAGCTGGATCTGAAATGAGCAAATGGAGGTTCAATGAGGTATCCCTCTGTAAAAAAGACGATAGGCCTCCATTTTTATAGCAGTTGGGGGATTTCAAGGAACCGATCCTTGCTCTTTGAATCCCCCAAAGCGTTAAAACCGGCATTGCCTCCCCTCTTTTGTGAACCCTGCCTGTCCCCAAGGCTAAAACCAGTGTTGATTGGTTGCAGTACATCGCTATTGAAGCAGGTGGACAAGTGGAAGGTGAAGCTCACTTGGGTTTTTGTTTGCTCCGTGGGTGCGGCCAAACAGACGCCCCAGCCCACCCAGCGGCATTTCCTCCCCTCTCTATTTTTTCCGCTCCGCCCCACGCCCGCCTTTTTCCGCTTCACCCCGGCCTCCCGATGCTTCGCCCCCACTTCCGTTTTTTGCTTCGGAGGGGTGCCCCACCTTTGCCCCGTCATCAACAAGATTCTATGAAAAAGCACTTCTTTTTTTCCATTTTGACGCTTTTCGTCTTTTTCCACCTGCTGTCGCTGGGCAGCCTGGCCCAAAACGGCACCCAGACCATCCGGGGCCGGGTGGTGGACGCGGTGGCCAAGTCGCCCATTATCGGGGCCAACATAGCGGTGCTCTTGCCGGCTGGCCAAACCCCCATCGGAGCAGCCACTGATGTGAACGGCGATTTTAAAATCACCCAAGTGCCGGTGGGCCGCCATACGGTCAAGATTACCTTTATCGGCTATGAACCGATCACCATTCCCAATGTGGTGGTGACGGCGGGCAAGGAAGTGATCCTAAACCCCGCCCTGACCGAAAGTGTGAACCAACTGGACGAGGTGGTGGTGCAATACGACCGCAGCAAGGACAAGACCAGCACCAACAACGAACTGATCAGCGTGTCGGCCCGGACATTTAACGTGGACGATACCAAGCGGTATGCAGGGGCACTGGGCGATCCCTCGCGGATGGCGGCCAACTTCGCCGGGGTGGTATCGGGCAACGACTCGCGCAATGACATCGTGGTGCGCGGCAACTCGCCCGCTGGGATGCTCTGGCAGCTCGAGGGGCTAAACATCCCCAACCCGAACCACTTTGGGGCACTGGGCACCACGGGCGGCCCGGTGAGCATTTTGAACAACAATGTGCTGGACAAATCGGATTTTCTCACCAGCGCATTCCCCGCCCAATATGGCAACGCCACGGCGGGGGCCTTCGACCTGCGGATGCGCAACGGTAACAATGAGCGGCACGAGTTTCTGGGCCAAGTCGGTTTCAACGGCTTTGAGGCGGGTGCCGAGGGGCCCCTTGGCAAAAACAAAAAGGCATCTTACCTGATCAACTACCGCTATTCTACCCTGGCCCTGTTGCAAAACGTGGGGGTCAACTTTGGCACGGGCAATGCCACGCCCAACTACCAAGATCTCAACTTCAAGATCAACGCGCCAGTGGGCAACAAGGGCCGGTTTTACTTGTTTGGCTTGGGTGGCACGAGCAATGTTGATTTTCTGGGCAACAAGGCCGACACAACGCAGGGCAATGCCTTTGCCAACGAGAACGAAAACACCATCGTCGATTTCCGCACGGGCGTACTGGGCGCGGGCTATGAGCACAACCTCACTCCCCGCACGTTCCTCAAGCTCACGCTGGGGGCCAGCGGCACGGAACAGAATTTCCGGGGCGATTCCATCAGCGTCATCACCCGGGAGGAGTTCCAGCGGGGGCAGGCCAAGTTCATCACCCGCAAGTATTCGCTGGTGGGCTCACTCTCGCACAAGTTCAACGCCAAGCACAGCTTGACCAGTGGATTTTTGGTGGATTGGTTGAACTTTAATTTGTTCAACAAAGACATTTATGAAGGGGGCACCCGGGAAATCGTGCGGGTGAACATCACCGACCAAAACGTGCTCACCCAAGGCTACGCCCAATGGAAATACCGGGCGGGCCAGCGGCTCACCTTCAATACGGGCTTGCACGTACAGCACTACAGCCTCAGCAATCAAGCCGTAGTGGAGCCGCGCCTAGGCCTCAAATACCTGCTGGGCAGCAAACAGGCTTTGAGTGTGGGTTACGGGCTGCACAGCCAGGCCCAAAACATTTATACTTCCTACTTACAAACGCCCCTGCGCTCGGGCGGGGTGGCGTTTACCAACCAAGACTTGGGCTTTACCCGCAGCCACCACGTGGTGCTGGGCTACGAAAACAACCTGAGCGACAACCTGATGTTCAAAGCCGAGGCCTATTACCAGTCGTTGTTTGATGTGCCAGTGGAGCGCCGCGCCACCTCGTTTTCGTCCCTCAACAGCGGGGCCAGCTTTGCGCCCAATGAGGCCGATAGTTTGGTCAATACCGGAACGGGCAGCAATTACGGGCTTGAGTTGACCTTGGAGCGGTATTTCAACAAAGGGTATTATTTTTTGGTGACCACCTCGTTTTTCGACTCGCGCTACGTGGGCAGCGACGGCGTGGAGCGCAACACGGCATTCAACACCAATTACGTGGTGAATGCCCTAGCCGGCAAGGAATGGAAGGTGGGCCGCGCCAAAACCAGTGTGCTGGTGTTCAATTTCCGGGTGTCCACCGTGGGGGGCCGTTATTTCACCCCGCTCAACTTGGCCGCCTCCCGGGCCACTGGTCAGGCCCAATTTGATGAACAACGCGCTTATTCAGAGCGTCAAACCCCTTATTTCCGCGTGGATCTGCGGGTGGCCTACCGCAAAGAGTACAAGCGGAGCACCTTGGAGTTTGCCCTGGACCTCCAGAATGTGACCAATAACCAGAATATTTTCCAGCAAAGCTACAACCGCCGCACCAACCAGATCGCCAATGAATATCAACAGGGCTTTTTCCCAGTACCATTTGTGCGCTATACCTTCTAATCCAATGGCCGATCAATCAACGACCAAAATCAAGGGCGGCTTCGGGTATCGGAGCCGCCCCCTGGGCGGGTTGGATCAGTGGTGGGCGCTATTGACGAATAAGAAAGACCAGCAGAAAGCCCGCCCAGCCAAGCACGAGGGCGGCATTGATCGCGATTACGCGTTTAAATTCGCCAACTTGCTTGGCCAAAACAAAGCCCACGGAGATCAGCAGGGAGCCCACCAGCCCAGCCAAGCCGACCAACACTGTGGTCACGAGCCAAGTGGGGAAAATCTGGTGCGGGTGCTCATCGGAAAACTGGCCAGCCAGGCCGCCGGCCAATAGCCCGACAATAAGGGCAATGGCCAAATTGGCCAATAAGCATTTGAGGACAAACAAAAATTTTGTCATAGTCAATAGAGATGGTTAGGTAAATAATCCACCGATCGGTTTGGTGGTCAAATCAGCCAGAACGGTGGCCTCCTTAACCCTTCCCCAATATTGAGCCAATAATTGACAGAATTATTACCTTTGGCAATCACAAACGGAAAAATGGAAACCCAGCCCCATCAACTCAATGATTTCAAAATCAGGCTCATTGGCATTCCACTGCTGAGTGTGGCCATTGCGGTGACTTTGTTCGCAGTGGGAGGTATTTTTCATAAGAGTTTACCAGAAAAACTGGTCATCGCCTTCATCAACACGCTATTCATTTGGGAGGGCAACCGGCTCATTTTCATGTTTTCGCGGCAAAAGTTTCCGTATTATTACCAAACCCGGCAGCGGTTGGTGTCGCAAACACTTTTTAGTTTGGTTTATACGTTGTTTGTTTCAGTGGCTATTGACAATTATTTATGTCGGGCAGTCTTTGGTTCTAACGGTCCGCCCCCTCCGATATTGACCGGGTTCTTCATTGCCTTGGTGCCCACCATTTGTGTCACGATGGCCTATGAGAGTGTCTATTTTTTTCAAGCCATGAAAGCGAACATCAAAAAGACCGAGGCGTTGGCCCGGGCCAATGTACAGTCGCAACTGGACGTGCTCAAAAACCAACTCGATCCTCATTTCCTGTTCAACAGCCTCAATACGCTGGCCGCCCTGATCGAGGAGGAGAATTTGCCCGCCCAAACGTATTTGGATCACTTGGCCGATGTGTACCGCTATGTGCTGGTGAGCCGGGAAAAAAACACGGTGACAGTGGAAGAGGAGATGCGTTTTTTGGATGCCTACATCTATTTGAACAAGGTTCGTTTTCGGGACAATTTGTTGGTCGAGAAGCAGCTATCGGCAAGTGCAGGCCACCGCCATGTGGCCTCGCTGAGCTTGCAGCTCTTGGTCGAAAATGCGATCAAGCACAATGTGGTATCGCGCGAGAAACCACTCACCATCCGCATTGTGGAAGAAGAGGGCTATTTGTCGGTGGAGAACAACTTGCAAATGAAGACCACGATGGAACAATCCACCAAGGTCGGTTTACAAAATATTGTCGACCGTTATGGGCTTCTCACTTCGCTGAAAGTGGAGATTTTACAAGGCAGCCAGTGGTTCAAAGTCAGGCTTCCGCTGCTGGGCTAGGACAACCGGGGTTAGGCAAGGTTGGTTTATGGTACTCCCTCGCCACAGGAAGCCAAACCGGAAATTTACCGCATCCCAGAAGTGGATCGTCAACCAGATTTTGTGAAGAGTTTTAACCACTTATTTAGTAATTAACGTAGCCAGATCCATTTGCCATGACTGCCGTCATCATTGAAGACGAGTACCCTGCCGTCGAGCGGCTGCTCAAACTATTGGCCAAGGCTGATGCCCGCATTCAAGTGGTGGCCACCCTGGAAAGTGTGGCCGCTTCGCGCCGGTGGTTTACCAGTAACCCGCCCCCGGATCTGATCTTTTCCGATATCCAGCTCTCCGATGGGCTCAGCTTTGAGGTTTTTGAGTCGGTATCGATCCAAAGTTTGGTCATTTTTACTACTTCCTACGACGAATACGCCATCAAAGCGTTCAAGCTCAAGAGTTTGGATTACTTGCTCAAGCCGGTCAAGCTGGCCGAGCTGCAAGCGGCCATCGCTAAATATTGGGAAATGAGCCAACGCATGGCCACCGGCGATTTTGCCCTGCGACTGGAATCCCTGCTCGACCAACTGCCCACCCGGGCCACCGGCCGACGGTTCAAGCACCGTTTTCTGGTCAAGCAACAAGAGCAACTCGTGCCCGTGCCGGTGGGGGAAGTGGCCTATTTTTTCACTGGCAACGAACTGGTGTGTTTGGTGAGGCAAGATGGCAAGCAGTTCTTGATCGGGCACACGCTGGAAGAACTGGAGAAACTACTCGATCCGGCCCGGTTTTTCCGGCTCAACCGGCAGTTTCTGGCCAATTTGGGCGCGATCAGCAAGATTCACACGCATTTCAACGGGAAACTCCTGATCGACCTGCGGCCAGCACCCACCGAGGAGGTACTGGTGAGCCGGGAAAAGGCCCAAGTGTTCAAAGAATGGCTGGAAAGTGGGGAGTGAGGGTACTAATCACCTTGCCACCATTTCCACAGGGGCGAGTCGCGGCGGAAGGTCGCTATCTGCGCAGGCAGGGCGCGATCGCCCCAAAAAGTGAACCGGAGCAGGGCCATTTCCCCACCTTGGGGCAGGGGCAAGTAGTTTTTGCCCTTGAAGACCCCGATGCCCAATCGCAGCCCCAGTTCTTGGCAAACCCGGACAATTTCGGGCGAATAATTGCCATTGGGGTAGGCGATGCTCTCAGGCGCACTCCCGGTGATGTCGGCCAAGCTCTGCTGGCAAGCGGCCACCTCGCGGCGCACGTCTGCCAAGGTGTAGTTGGTCAAGATAGCGTGATCTTGGGTGTGGTTGCCGATCACCACCCACTCATTGTCGGCAAACTGGCGCAGCTCGGCCGGTGTCATGAACCGATCCAGATCGCTCAGGGGCTGGAAACTATCTTGGCCAAACAAAGATCGGAGGTGTTGTTCGATCTCAAACGAACGGAGGTGTTTGAGGCTTTCTTGCTCGGCCCGGATTTGGGCCAACGAGTGGCCCTGATGGGTGCGCTCGCGGTAGAGCACATCCGACCACATGCACTTGTTGTGCAGCACGTGGTTGGCCGTGATGAAAAACACCGCTGGGACGCAGTGCGCTTGGAGCACTGGAAGGGCTCGCAGGTTGTTGAAATAACCGTCGTCAAAAGTCAGCATGACGTAACGGCGGCGGGGATCCAGCCCGGCCAGCACCTCGGCTGGCGTGGTGAAATGATAGCCCAGCGTTTGGAAGCATTGTACCACCGCCCGAAAATCGGCCACGGTGGTGCGCTGCTGGGGGTCTATGTGGCCCAGTTCGATCTCGGCCCGATCGGCAAATAGGCTGTGGAACATGACCGTGATCAATCCCCCACCCTCGCCCATGGCATATAATTTGGCTTGGCCCAGCCCCCGATCAAGGGCGAAAAAAGCTCGTTTGAGCATTTGGGGGAGGCGCAAGGTCAGTGAACCGCTTTTTTGGGCCGAAGGAAATACTGCTTGATCTTTTTGAGCGGTTTGAGGTAGAGCGTATAAAACTTGGGCTGGCGGTTGTTGAGGGCCCAAGCTTGGCGATCCTCTAAGTGGGCAAAGAAACGGCCCTTCAAAGTAGCATTGCTGGCCCCACCTTCTCTCATTTTGATCATCACCTCGGGCAGGTAGGTGGTCCGGATGTGATTCACGTACATGAAGCGGAGCATGAGCTCGTAATCGGCCGCCGTGCGGAGCGAGGTATTGAAGTTGCCCAAGCGCTCATACACTTCCCGCCGGACAAAAAACGTGGGATGGGGCAGCATCCACCCAGTTTCAAAGGCCGCTTGGTGATAGCTCCCCGTTTTCCAATAGCGCACTATTTTATCAATCCGATCAGCGGCTACATACACCAGATCGCCATACAGGGCCTCACAGCCTGTTTCCACGAACAGGTTGGCTACTTGGCTGATTATCTGACTATTGGCATACATATCATCAGCATTTAAAATGCCGATCACATCGCCCGTGGCCAGAGCTATGCCCTTGTTCATGGCATCATAGATTCCGTTGTCCGGTTCGGAAACAAAGATACTGAGTTGGTCAGAAAAAGAATGAATGATGTCAACGGATCCATCGGTTGAGCAGCCATCAATTACAATATACTCAACATTGGCATAATTTTGACCCAATACAGAACGAATGGCATCAGCGATGTAGGCAGCACCATTATAGACAACGGTGACAATTGATATTTTCAATAGGACAGTACTTTTAATGACAAAACTAACGCTCCACCACCATATTTCCTAAAACCAGCAGGTCCATCTGGGTGCGCAAATAGCATTCTAGGGCTTCGCTGGGGTGGTTCACAATGGGCTCGTTTTCGTTAAAAGAAGTGTTGAGCAAGATGGGGATCCCAGTTTTGCCGTGAAACCGCTCGATCAAACCATAATACTTGGGCTCAACGGCCCGGACAACGGTTTGGAGCCTTCCCGTGCCATCCACGTGGGTAACGGCGGGGATGCTGCCCCGTTTCTCGGGCTTGATGACAAAAACTTTTTCCATAAATGGCACATCGTCCACCGATTCGAAAAACTCGGGCACAAACTCGCTCAGGATGGAAGGGGCAAATGGCCGGAAACTCTCCCGGCGCTTGATTTTTTGGTTGAGGATGTCCTTGGCGTCGGCCCGGCGGGGATCGGCCAAGATGGACCGGTGGCCCAGTGCCCGGGGGCCAAATTCGGCCCGACCCTGAAACCACCCCACTACCCCGCCCCCCATCAGCACATCCGTTACCTTGTCGAACAGGGCCTCGTCTTCATAGTGTTGGTGGGCCACTTGCCGATCTTGGAGCAGTTGGGCAATCTCGGCGTTCGTGTATTGGCTGCCCAAGTACCCGTGGCTCATGGGCGTAGTGCGGGGCTGGCCCAGCACTTGGTTGTAGACATACAGCGCAGCCCCAATGCAAGTACCGGCATCGTGTCCAGCTGGGGGAATATAGATTTTTTTGAAAGGAGTATTGGCCGCGATTTTGCCATTGGCCACCGAATTTTGGGCCACTCCCCCCGCAATGCACACCCGATCCAGCTTGGTGCGCTGGTGCAGGTGGTTGAGCAGATAAAAGATGACCTCTTCGGTAAACCGCTGGATGGACGCGGCCATGTCCCGGTGGTATTCGGTCAGGGGGTGGTCCTTGCTCCTGGAGGGGCCAAATTTTTCTTCCAGATAAGGGCTGAACAGCGGGCCGATCTCCGGCGACCCATCCTCCCAGCTCATTTTGACCCCTTCGGAAGGATGCCGAAAATATTTTTCATTGAGGGAAAACAAACCCTTGTCAAGCCGGATCACGTCGCGCAACTTGTCCACGTGGAGCGGTTTGCCCAGCGGGGCCAAGCCCATTACCTTATATTCGTCGCCGTAGTGGGGAAAGCCGAGCCACTGGGTAAATGTAGTATAAAAAACCCCCAGGGAGTGCGGATAAGTAACCGTTTCCAGCACTTCGATCTTGTTGCCCCGGCCAATGCCCGTCATGGTGGAAGTAAAATCGCCAAAGCCGTCAATGGACAGCAGGGCCGACTCCGCAAAATCTGAGGCAAAGAAAGCACTGGCCAAATGGCTCCGGTGATGCTCCACGTTGTGGATCTGGGCTTTGATCTGGCCTTCTTCCAAGCCCCAGATGCCGGCCAACTGGGCTTTGACCGAAGCCACTTTTTGCCGGTTCTGAAAGCGGTCGACCAACGTGCCGAGGCTCACCCCTTTGGTCAATATGTGTTTGAACTTGCTCAGCGTATTGGCTTGGGGATCGCGCGAAATGGCCACATGATCGAGGTCAGTTACTTGGATGCCCGCCTCGCGCAGGCAATATTTGATCGATTCGGTGGGGAAGCCTGCCCAGTGTTTGATCCGTCGAAAGCGTTCTTCTTCGGTAGCGGTGATCAGTTCGCCATCGCGGTAAATGCACGCTGAAGAGTCGCCGTGGTAGGCGTTCAAGCCGAGAATGTACATGGGGTTATGTTGTAAATGTTAGTTGATCGATTGATTTGGGCTTTTTTACTTGGTCAGCCAATAAAACAGCCCCAAAGGTATCTATTTTCCCGTGTCCGGCAGCAATTGCCAAGCTTTCTGGCCAATTATCGCCCCCAAGAGATTGAAAATCAGGTCGTCTATGTCGAACATACCCAGCCGCAGGCTGTACTGCAAGCACTCGAAGGACAGGCTCAGGCCAAAAGCCGCCCCCCGTAAAGACCACACTGGGCGCAAACTGACAAAGCACACGGGCGCAAGAATGCCGCAGGGGACAAAGAGTAGCGCATTGCCCAGGGTCTGTTGCCAGAGCATGGCAATGAGGTGGGGGTGGACGGGATAGAAGTTGATGATCTCACCGACGGTGCGGAAGGTAGTGCTGAACGGTAGCCAAGAAAAAGTAACTGCCGCGTGGCCGGGCACCCGGGCCACTACGAGGAGCCAGGACAGTAAGACCAGGTAAAGCAGAAGCAGGTAGCGCGTCAACCAGGGAGGTCAAATATTGGAAGTAAAGAGCCGGAAGCTGGGCGCGGCCAGCAAGCGGGCTTGCACCAGTGCCAGGTCGCGCAAATAGATGGTATTGTGCGACCCAAAAGACTCCTCGCGCTGCAACTGGCGGGAATAGGGTTCATAAACGAAGGGAGCAAAGCCCAAGCTGAGCAACTGCTGGTGGATGAGCCGCTCATCCAGACCGTAGCGCGTTCCAGAGCCGTTTAGCTCAATAATAATAGCTTGCAAATCAGCCGATTGAAGGGTTTTTTCTGCGCCCTTAAGCACGTTGGTCTCATAACCTTCCACATCAATTTTGACCAAAGTAGGGATTTTGCCCTGGAGCACATCGTCCAGCCGCCGGATCGGCACCGCCATCTGTTGGCCTTTGTCGGTCTGGGTGGCAACATGGTTGATCGTGTCGCCATCGGTCGTGAATCGGATTTCACCGTTCATATCCCCCAATCCGATGTTTTGGCAAGCGACCAATGTGTCTAGGTGATTGACCCTGACGTTGTTGACCAAGTGTTGAAAGGTTTCTGGCACCGGCTCAAACGCCATTGTGCTGGCTCCCACTACCCCAGAGGCAAGAAGGGTATAAGAGCCAACGTTGGCCCCGATATCAGCAAAGAAATCGCCTTCGCGCAAAAAGTGCAGCACAAACGCCATATCGGTAAACTCGTGCAGCCCTACATAGATATTGCCGGTGGCCCCGGTCATGCCGCGGCTCACCAGAAACTTGGTGCGCCCCACAAACGGGTAGAGTACCGGATAGGGGGTGACCCGTGAGGAAAACTGCCAACCAAAAAAGCGTTTGAGGGTGGCTAGTTTGTGTCGTTTTCCCACTGGGTGCGACAATAAATATTGGATGGTACTTAAGAGGGACATGACGGAAAAAATAGCTAATGTAAGTTGAGCATTATCCTAATCCAGAATGTATCAGGTCATATTATTGCAATAATTGTAATCAGAATTTTTAGCGAGAAGCCCGCACCAATGAATTAAAGCCATAAGATGGGGCGGTCTTTTAGCCCTGAACATTTCTCCTCCCCCATAATTTTGGATCTTGACAACCGGATATTCTTACATACTGGCATGGGGAAGAAATCTATGATGTAAACACCCTCAAGGTTAATGCGCTGAGAAATATTCAATTAATAATGAATTATTTGACAGATTAGGCCCGATAGCCGATACAGCATCCATTGAAAAAACCTTTTTGCGCGCACATAGGCGCACGCAATGTTCTAGAAGTGTAAAAAAAATATTTATTATAATAATGTACCACTAAATAGATATCTTTTTTGCAAAGTGTGTTTGTCTAGGACAGATTATTTTTTTTCGCACGACACTTTGATAGGAATCGAGGTATTCTTGGGCCAACTTCTGGGCATCGAACACTTGTTTGATCTCAGATGGGGCACTTTGTCTAATTCGCTCTCGCTCATTGCTTGCCTCATGGGCAGCGACCAAATGATCCGCGATGTGGTCCACTCCCAACTCCGTTACCCATCCCCACTGCCACTGCCTGATGGTGTCGCTTAGCCCCACTTCTTGGCTTACCAATACCGCTGTGCCCACTACTAGGGACTCAATGATAACGTTGGCAAAGTTTTCGGTGTGGGATGTGAGGGCCAGTAAGTCTAGATTGGCCAAAAAAGCATACTTAGCTTCACCACCTACCCATCCCACCCAATCAACTGATTGGGCAATACCCAAGTCGTGTGTCAGGTGTTTGAGCTCATCCATGTATTGGGGGTCGCCTACCCCTGCAATCTGCAAGCGAAATGAAAAAGGCACTTTACTCAAAGCAAGGAGTAAGGTCTCGATATTTTTGACCGGGTCTATTCGGGCGAGTATCCCAATGGTAAAAACCTGATTTGGCCTACGTACATAATCGTGATCGGGCAACTTAATAATGTTGGGGGCCACAAATCCTTCCCAATTGGGAAAGATCCGAAGGCAGTCTTGACGTTCACGCTGGGTGGTGGTATGTAAATAGGTTTGTTTTAGCAAAAATTTCCCTAAAATAGTATGCAAAATTCTCTTTTTGAATGAATTTTTGTGCGAAAAACTATATTCACTCAACATTCCCCTTGTGGAGAGAATGGGGCGGACGCCCTTGAGCCAGCAAACTGCTACGGCTCCCAGTACAAGGAAATTCCACCAACAGTGGATGTGCACGACCTCATATTGGGCTACATTTTTCCATAGGTGCTGCCACAAGGCGGGGGAAATATGGGTGTGGTCACCAGTGATCCGGGCAAAATAGATCACTTGGACCCCATCCACCAGGTAACTGCCTCCTGGCAACACCTCTAGCTCGGTTTTCCCATTGGCGGTGGAAGTGTACACTTGAACCCGATGGCCCATCGTGGCTTGGGTTTCGCACAGTTGGCCAATAGAAATCGTTGGCCCACCATAGACTACGGCTGGTTTGTAGGATGGGGTAATGTGAAGGATATCCAATGTATTGAAAGTAAAGTTGGCTAGGAGCGGGTCAATCGGGGATACTACTGTCCCACTTTCTCAACCAGCCAACGGGAATAATGTTCGAGAAATTGCACCAATCGGTCTTGATAGGTATGTTTTTGGCGGTGCAGTGCTTCTTGGCCAGCCCGGCGGATGGCCTCGCGTCGCGGCTCATCGTGTAAAAGCAATTGTACTTTTTGGCAAAGTTCCTCAATATTGTCAGCATCAAAGAATTCAGCCTCGACTCCTTCCCGAAAGAACGCTTGCTGGCGTGCAGTACGTTCCATGAGCATCAGCCCTCCACAAGCGGGGATCTCGAAGGTGCGCTGGGTATAGTCATCCCGGTTCTCTTTGGCCAAGAACCCAAGGGTAATCTTGGCCGATCGAATGGCTTTTGCCATATCTTCGCCAAAGATAGGGCGTTTTTTTATGAAAGGGGTCAAGGGTGAGGACTGTGCAATTTTGTTCCAGTTGTTGCCATAGATGGCATAGTCCGCCTTTACTGAATGCACCAATTGTGCGAGTAGTTTGGCCCGGTGGGCAAACTGGGATCCGACAAACAGAACATCAGTCTGCCATTTTGCCCTGTCTTCTTGGGTAAGGAGTGGTTCTTTGTGAAAGTTGGGATAATAGGCGAACATAAAAAACGTCACATTGGGGTTGTAAGGCTTGAGTTCGGCTACGTTTACCTCGCGAGTAGTGAAAAGATGGTGATATGCTGGCAGGGATGCCCGCTGGATGGCAGAATGATTATTAATATTTTGGCTGAAAAAATCATCATGATTGATGTTCACCACCCAAGCCCCAGTTAACTTAAGGCGCTCTATGTCTTGGTGGGCAAAGAATATGCCCTTGGTAATGATGATAATGTGAGGCAAGGTTTCATTTGCCAATCGGATCAGGCCATCTACATGTCGCCTCCGGTGGACCTCGAGCAAGTTGCGTTGGTTGAGTTTTCTGATTGCTTTCCAGTAATGGCTCTGTTGATAAATTTCTACGTTTTCGTAAGAGCCATAAGGAATGATGGTATGCCCCATTTGCTTGAGGGTTTCGGCATAACACCAAGAACCACTCCCCATATTGAGCGGTTCACCATGTAAGAGTATTTTGAACATCAATTATTGGTTGGGAAAGTTGAATTGTTTCTTTTCATATAAAATGATCGACTGCAATATGATCAATAAGGGGGCTTCCTTGAAGAAAGGAAGGAATGTATAGGTAATTTCATCAATGAATACCGCACCATTGAGCAACCCAATGAAAAGGATGACCCCACCTCCCCCCCGTTGCAAGAGGATGAAAATAAAATGTTGCAAAACACCCAGCAAGGCAAAAATGGGGATGATGATCAAGGGCGAGCCAAACGCCAATAGCAAATAACCAATTGTACCCGGGGTTACAGCCGTCCCTTCTCCTTCCATTTTCAGGATGTGTTTATAAAACATGCTCCCTTCATTGCGCTCGGGCTTATCGGGCCAAAACGCTCGGGGTATATAGGCCAGCAAGGGGATGAGCAGCATTTTTTCTTTAATCCTGGCCTGTTTGTTATACTCATCAGCCTCATTCAGTTTCTCGAGGGCAATGGCTGTCCACAAGGTGAGGTTTGTCCTAGACATAAAACTATCAAAGGTACTCTCCGTTTGATTTTCGCTGAACTGTGAACTAGTCAAATCCGTATTGGAAGTAGTCTCGTATGATTCAGTAAAAGAGTCGACCAGGTAGCCAAAATCTATATTCTGGGTTGCGCCACCGCTGACCAATACTTGCCTGAAAGGCTCAATAATAAAATAACCAACATTGACTAATAAGATTATAGATACAGCAAATCTAATCACCAATTTTCGCGAAACGGTGCGGTGGGTCATGATATAGGCCAGGCCAATCAGTAGTAGGGGGTAGATCAGTCCGCTTTTGTAGCCCGATAATAAACCCAGTAGCAGCTCAATTCCCAGAATTGTCAGGGTAAGGGTGCTCAAACGATTGTTTTGCTGGTAGTCTAACAAGGCTAAGGCCCATAGACATAGTTTGAACAAGGAGGTTGACAGGTTTATTATCTCCAAATAGTTGACGGCTATGGTAGCACTACTATAGGCGCTCGCAAATCCGTACCCACCTATTGCGATCATATAAGCCCTGACAAGAAAGGTCAAGAGATAGATGGAGAGAATTATTTTTTTATGGAGGAGAAACTGCTTGCGAAGAACCAGCCCTGCACCAAGGGTATAAATGAAAAACCAATATAAGTGCTGGGAAAAAAAGACCAGCTTATAACCAATCCACATGCTTAATAGGGCAACGTTGGCGTACAAGAGAACTTCATTTAGGACAAGGATAGGGTCATTGCTCAAATAAAGCTGTGTGTTATATAAAAAAGCGGGAGAAGAAAAAAACAAATAGTTAGAAATAGAATATGGCAAAACAAAGCTGACAATAGAACACAATACCACTGGAGAAAGCAAGAAATTGCTTTTCTTGCTTTTGGCCAATATCAGGGTCTCACTTATGGTAATTGCCAGAATCATGACCGAGTACAAAATGTAGATCCAATGGTGAGGCACTACATCTTGGCCAGTAAAAATGGTCAGTAACAAAACTACGTAGAACAAACATCGGATAAAGAAAGAGCTGGCCATGTTTGTTGATTTTGATGAGATGCAATATTGTACTGTTTCTGGGGTCTTTGGGGGGAGGTACCCAAGAGCGTATAGGGGCTCTGTCCTATCCCAATGCGCTGATTTTGGCCAGAATGGGGGCGAATTGTGCTTCCCAATTATAAGTACTTCGAAATGCTTGGCTGGCTAATTGCCCCATGGCCTCGACGTGGTCGGGTTGAGTGGCAAACGCCGACCACGCTTGTTGGATCTCCTGCACAAGGTTCTCCTGATGGGCTACCCTAAAGCAGGGAACTTCGTGGCGGATTGCCTCCATCCGTTTGTCATGGTGGCAAATGATAGGTAGGCCCATGGCAAAATAGTTGAACAGGCGATAGTTTGACAAGGAAGAGTTGAAATCATAAATCTGCTGATGCACTTTTACTTGTGGATAAAGGTGAACCAAGTGCCCAATATCAGCCCCAAACAGTGCTTTCTTCCAGACCTCATCAGATGGGCGATCCCAGAATACAACGCGCCCACCAAGGCCCAAATCCTTGACCATGGTCATCATCTTCTGGGCATAACTGGCTGATGGCCTGCCCATGAGCAGGAAAACATAATCACTTGGCAGGTACTTCATGGCCAGCAGGGTATCTTCAATTCCGCAATGGTCGCCTATGGCGCCCGCCCGGATTAAAATGCTCCCCCCCTTCGTCGGTACATTTACCCCTTGGGCCTGAAGTTCTTTGCGCAACCATTGCTTATCCTCTAGGGTAACAGGATGCTCGCCGTACGACAACGGTGGACAATTGTGACATACCATGGGCAATTGGGGCAACTGGGCGAATTGCTGGGTCAGTTGGGCACGATACACATCGCTGGCCCACACTAGGTCTGCCCATTGGAGTCGCTTCCAGCCTTGGGCGATCACCCATCGGTTTAATTTGCCCAGTTCAATCAGCTGAGGAATATCGTAGATGCAGGAAATCAGGTAAAACCTTTTCTTTTTCAACTGTGGCAAGGCTGCCAACGGCCGGTGCATGAATGTAATCACCAGCTCAAAGTCCCGGAAAAATAGGATCCAGTGGACACTTCCAAGCAACACCAGCCAACGTAGTAAGCTCTTCAGGAATTTGGGGATCAGGCCCGAAGCAAAGGCTGGAAGGGTAATCACTTCTATTCCGCTTGGAATGGAAGGTTGATTAAAATTCGTCGGGATCTCTTGGATAACAGTCACCTTCCACCCTGCCTCCGCCAATGAATTTGCGGTATTCTTAGTGGTGGGATCCCCGATGGTGTAGGCAGCAATAATTAAACAGTTTCTGCTCAATGGGTTATCTTTTATTTTCAAAATATAGTTTTTTAGAGCCAAAATGCCTGTAAGGTCAGGACAGTACAATTTGCTCCCAATAAGCGCAATTCAGCCAAGGGGGGGGTTGTCGTCTGACAAAAAACAAACTAGCGGCCACCCACTTGTGCAATAGAAAGGGCGATTGGCCAAAAATAAACAATCCTTCCCGAACCCGGTCTATTTTAGCATTCTTGGCTAAGGATAGAAAATCTCTGAGTGCCATTTTCTGTAAGCGCTCATTGAAGAAACTGGCCTGGTATTTTCCCCCAATCACTGGGTGGGTCTTGAACAGTTGGTAATACTGTTGTTGAATACGCGCATTGAGCCAAAAAATGCGCCAATGGGGGTGGTAATATGGGTGGGTCTTTTCGCGCGGGGTAAGGGTGATCAAGGGCTCATGCACATAAGCAAACTTGCCATGTAGGCCCAAGCGCAACCACATTTCCACATCACTTATGAAACCATATTCAGGATTGAAATACCCATATTGCTCATAGGCGCTCCTGCGGGCCATAACCGTACCCCAAGGGCCTGAACTGAACGTATCAAAAAAATATTCAGCAAGTTTATAACCCTCGTTCAATTCGGCCAACTCGTGCTGATAGTAGCGCAGAAAATTTCCATTTTCATCCACGCTCTCATACTGGTTGAACACAAACAGTGCTTCTGGGTGCTTGTCTAGGGCTGTTTTCCATTTCTGGATCAAATCGGGCCTGTATCGGTCACCATCATGGAGATTAGCTATTAGTTGACTGTTGCTGCGCCGGATAGCGGCATTGAGGTTGCCCGGCATTTTGAGGTTGCTCTCGTTGCGATAATACTTTACCCGGCTGTCTTTGCGCTCATAGGCTTGGCACAGTTGGGCAGTGTGGTCTGTGGAACAGTCATCACTGATAATGAGCTCGAAATCCCTGAAGCTCTGGTTAAGAATGCTGTCTATGGTCTGCGCAAGGGAAGTTGCCCGGTTATAGGTGGTGACGCAAATACTTACTTCTGTCATTTGGCTGGTGGGTATCAATTTTTACTTTTCACAATGAGACGGTTTCTGAGTCGCAAAGCAGGTTGCTCCACCGCATAAAACATCACAATGCCAAGTAAAAAGGTGATGCAAATATAACTGATGCCTTGGAAGATCGCGACAAACGGCCCCGTTACTAGCCAGAGGGCAACTACTTTTTTTGCTATTATGGCCGGATAGGGCAAATGCCACAGGTAGGTAGAATAACTTACCGTTCCCAAATAAGCAATCGTAGCCACTGCGGGGGGGGGGGGGGGGGGGG
>JAYUVL010000427.1:0-10236 GCA_043754075.1 Cytophagales bacterium
ATATTTTGGATCCTGATGCCATTATCTTGGGCGGGGGAGTGGGCAATATCGACCTGCTCCACACCGAGGGAGTGGCCGAAGTGCGCAAATATGTGTTCAACAACCGCATGGACACCAAGTTCTTGCGGCCCAAGTTGGGCGACAGTGCCGGCGTATTTGGGGCGGCGATGTTGGTCGCTTAACCAAGTTTATCGCAAAAAATTGGTCAGAAATTTTTTTAAAGTAATTTTAGCCACTATTTTGCCCCGTTTTAGACCGAAAGAGGCCATGATTTTTCGCAGCAAGAAGTTAGACAAGAACTATAAGTTTAAAGACTTGAAAGTTTATAGTTCCACGGAATGGCTGGCCGATGGGAAGAAGAAGTACCGTGGCGTTTTTGAGAACTCGGAAACCACCTACCTTTATTGTGAGCTGTCGTTCTACAATAAACTCTTCGACGAAGAGGAATGGGAGGTCAATATCAAGCTGAAATGCTACCGCCTGCTCGACAAGGGCAAGCGCGAAGATCTGTGCGAAATCAAATTGGACAATCACAAGATTTCCAGTGAAGACAACATTGTCATGGTGCGCGAAGGTTGGGGCAACAAAGATCCCGGCGCTTTCTGGACCCGTGGCGATTATATGTGGGAGGCTTTTATTGATGAAGAATCAGTTGGCAAAAAGAAATTTTACATTGAAAGCGGCGGTCCTGTCCTCGGCGATGAAAATCCCTACTTTCAGATTGAGCGCATTCGGCTCTATGAAGGACCCAACAAGGGACTCAACCCCGAAGAACGCACCTATTACAAACAATTTGATTCCAAGGACACCCGTTACGTGTGGGCCGAACTGACCGTGCAAAACACGCAGGTGGCTTCTTGGTATTGTGAGCTTTTTTTTCAGTTTTATAACGATGCCGCCCAACTCAAGGGCGTGACCACCGAACTACGCCGGATCAATCCCGAAGAAGATACCGTGATCGTTACCACCGGCTGGGGGTCCGACACGCGCGGATCGTGGTACCACGATAAATATACCCTCGAGGTTATATTCATGGATCAACTGCTGGCCGTGGTTCCCTTTGTGGCGGGTGATGGCTACGTGCGCGGCGAAAGCCCCCTGCTCACTGGCACCGACATGATCCAGCCCCAGCAGGCCAATATCGACGATGGGGCAGCTACCTTAGAAGAGCTGCTCGCAAACCTCAACGTCCTCATTGGGCTGGACAAGCTCAAGGGCCGGATCAATGATTACGTCAATTATCTCAAATTCATTCAGTTGCGCAAGCAACAAGGGCTTGACGAAAGCCAACAGATCAACCTCCACTCGGTGTTCCGGGGCAATCCCGGCACTGGCAAGACCACGATAGCCAAAATGCTGGGCCGGATCTACAAAAGTCTCGGCCTGCTCTCCAATGGCAAAGTCCACGAAGTGGGCCGGGCCGAGCTGGTGGGCCAGTACATCGGCCAAACAGCTCCCAAAGTAAAAGAGGCCATTGACAAGGCCCGGGGTGGTGTATTGTTCATCGACGAAGCCTACGCACTCGTGCGCAGTAAGGAAGATACCAAGGATTACGGTCACGAAGTGCTGGAAACGCTGGTCAAAGAAATGTCGGACGGCCCCGGTGATATAGCCATCATCGCGGCGGGTTATCCCAAAGAGATGGATACCTTCCTGGATTCCAACCCTGGCCTGAAGTCCCGCTTTGGCATCAACTTTGATTTTCCCGATTTCTTGCCCCAAGAATTGGCCCTGCTCATCGATCTGGCCGCCAAGCGCCGCGATGTTGAGTTTTCGCCCGATTCCCGCAGTTTTTTGAACAAAAAGCTGGTGGATGGCTACCGCGACCGCGACCAAACCTTTGGCAATGCCCGGCTGGTCAATTCGCTGGTGGACGAAGCCAAAATGAACATGGGCCTGCGGGTGATGAAAGACCTCGATATGTCCAAAGTGACCGCCGAAATGCTCAAGTCCATCCAACTGGCCGATGTGCAACGGATCTACAAGGAGCGGGAAAAAAGCCTGCCCGATATTGCCGAAGATCACGCCCTGCTGGAAGAGGCCATGCTCGAGCTCAACAGCATGACCGGCCTCAATGAGGTCAAGAGCCAAATCAACGAACTGGTAAAATTGGTGCGCTTTTACCGCGAAACCGGGCGCGACATTCTGAATCGATTCTCGCTCCACACCATTTTTAAGGGCAACCCTGGCACCGGTAAGACTACTGTGGCCCGTATCTTGGCCAAGATTTACAAAGCGTTGGGCATATTGGAACGGGGCCACATCGTGGAGTGCGACCGACAATCGCTGGTGGCCGGCTTCATTGGCCAGACGGCCATCAAGACCATGGAGCGAATCGACAAAGCGATTGGGGGGGTGCTCTTCATTGATGAAGCCTATGCCTTGTCCTCACCAGGCTTTGCTTCTGATTTTGGCAATGAGGCCATTGAAACCATCCTCAAGCAAATGGAGGATCGACGGGGCCAGTTTATTGTCATTGCTGCCGGCTACCCGGATAACATGGATCGTTTTGTGGAAGCCAACCCTGGCCTCAAGTCCCGGTTCGATAAAACGCTGCTGTTTGAAGATTATGCCCCAGCCGAACTGTTTGAGATAGCTTTGAACATGTTGGTGGCCGAAAACCTCAAGCCCGATGCCGACGCCGAGGAATACCTGCGCAATTACATGCAATACCTCCACAACCGGCGGGACAAGTATTTTGGCAATGCCCGATCGGTGCGCAAGTTGATCTCGCAAGCGGTGCGCCGACAGCACCTGCGCATGGCCAGTATGGATCAAGGTCATCGCACCGACGAGACGTTGCAGGTCATTACGGCGGCTGATTTCAAGGGATTCAATGCCGAAGAGGAATTTTCGGTTGGGCGGCGGCCCATCGGGTTCGGCTCCTAGCCCTCCGGCTGCCACTGACCGTACCGTAGCGCAGGTGATTGTTGACCCGCCTCCCGGCCGTTTCGCATTCTTGCGAAGCGGTTGGGTGTCTGTCATTAAATGTCCAATGGCCTTCGGGCAGTTGGGTTGACCGACCACCAGCCGCGGCGTGGCATCCCCCGAAAGATCAATACACCACCTCTACATTCCCCAGCCAGTAATTTCCGCGCAAGGTCAAAGTAAATGACAGCTGGGGAGCCTCCTCCGCGCGATTGCCCGTGAGCCGGTTCAGCCAACTTTTGCGTTTGTCCTTGAGGTTAAATTCCCCACCAATGAATTGCGCTTCGTTCTTGATCGCCCCGCCCCTGGGCACTAGGATCTTGATCGTGCCCAAGCCACCACCCACCCAAATATCAAAGTGCTTGCCCGTCAAATCTTCGTTCCGTAGGTCAACCACGGTCTCGCCCAAGATGCACTCAACGTGCAGTTTGAACTGAGTGCCCTGTAGTTGGCTCTGCCGGAAATCCAGCTTTTGGGAACTGAAAATGGCCATGAACCCCAGTGGTTGGTTGCCCAATTGCGGTACTTGGCGCTTATCATCCCCAAAAAGTACCCGGTACATTTCGTTTCCACGGGCGGGTACAAGATGAGTAGGCTGCGGGGCCGGCGCTACCAGTTCTTTGGGGAACAGGGTGTGTTTGATTTCGGCGGGAAAATCAAACATGATAACCTCCAATTCCTCCACCGACTTGGCGGCCAAGGCTTCACTGAGACGATTTTCGTATTCAATATCATCAAGATTTTGGTTGACAAAGGCATTCTGCAGTTGAGCAATTACTTCTTCGCGCTTTTTTGGCAACCCATAGGTTGTTTTCATGCTAATTTTTTAATGATTGAACAATATGAAAAATCATTTTTCCATAAAACCACACTCATCAAGATGAACGTAAAGCCGCGCTAGAAAGATAAAATGTGCGGGAAAACAAGAGGGGATGCTTTCTTCTTGCATTGTTAAAGTTAAGCCGCCATTTTGATTCAACGGTGGCAAGGCTGAAAATTGTTTTGCAAAAGCGGGCCCACTTTGAGGGCCAAGCAAGCTCCAGCCCCAAGATCAAAACGGCAGATGGTTCAAATCCACATTGCCACCAGTCAGGATGATCCCCACTTTTTGCCCCGTGAACTGCTCCTTTTGTTGCAACAAGGCAGCAAAGGGCACCGCGCAGGACGGCTCAATGATGATCTTGAGGCGCTCCCAAATGAGCCGCATCGCCACGATGATTTCCTCATCGGTCACGGTATAAATTTCCTTCACGTGCTGGCGGATGATGGGCAGGGTCTTGTCGCCCAGAGTGGTGAGCAGCCCATCGGCGATGGTGTTGATGAACGGGGCCTGCTCGATCCGGCCCGAGCGGAAGGACAGCACCGCATCGGCAGCCCCGGCCGGCTCACCCGCGATCACCTCGGCCTGGGGACTGAGGTAATGGACAGCGAGGGCAGTACCACTCAACAAGCCGCCACCCCCCACCGGGGCCATCACCGTTTGCAGATCGGGCACCTCCTCGATCAGTTCCACGGCGGCAGTGGCCTGCCCAGCGATCACCGCATAGTCATTGAACGGATGCACAAAGGTGGCCCCAGTCCGGGCGATCACCTCGGCCACGCCCGCCTCGCGCGCGGCCAGGTTGGGGGCGCACTCAATGATTTCGCCGCCCAACACCCGCACTCCATTCTTTTTGATGGCCGGGGCATTGCTGGGCATCACGATGTAAGCCTGAGTGCCTACCACCTTGGCGGCCAGGGCAATGGCCTGCGCGTGGTTGCCCGATGAGTGGGTGGTGATCCCCTTTTGCTGCTCAGCCAATGAAAGGGACAGTACCGCGTTCAACCCGCCCCGGGCCTTGAACGCGCCGATCCGCTGAAAATTTTCGCACTTAAAATGCACCTCACAGCCCGCCAATTGGTTCAGGCTAGTGGAAGTGAGCACGGGGGTGCGGTGAATGTGCGCCCGGATGCGGGCATGGGCCGCTTCAATATCGGCCCAAGTAGGGAAGTGGTTCATGGGGGAGATCATGGTTTTTGGGTGAGCCATTTGAAGGACACCCGACGGTTTTTTTTGCGATTTTCTTCTGAGTTGTTGGGCGCCAATGGTTGCCCGCCGCCATACCCGCGCGGGATTAGCCGGGCTTTGGCCACTCCCTTTTGGATCAGGTACTGAACCACGCGCTCGGCCCGCTGGAACGACAATTGGACATTTTTATAAGCCGAACCCACGTTGTCGGTATGCCCGCCCACCTCCACCAAGAGTACAGGATTGGCCAACAAATGGGCGGCCAATGCATCGAGTTGGGCATCTGCCTCGGGCAGCAAATCAGCCAAGCTTTGCGCGAATTGGACCTGCCCCAGCACCACTGAGCCGCCTTGGTCTGCCGCCGCGAAATCAATGACCGTTGGTTTATCTGGGGTCACTAGGGTTTGGGTTGCTGTTTTGGTGGCCTTGGGTTCATTGGTCGCTTTTTTGGGCAATTCCTGAGGGCTGGCTCCGGTTTCGTCAGATTTGGCAAACATCTTGGCCAGCTTGCTCACCTGCGCCCGCTCGACCACCATTTCACCCGCTTGGCAATGGTCGGCGTTCCACTTGCCACTCAGGCGTTGGACCGCGCCCTTGCGCTCCAGCAACAATACGCCCCGCTTGACGCACCAGTAATAAGTGGCAGGGGTATTTTGCTCGGCAATCTCCGTTTCGCGAAAAGTGAAGAAAACCCCGTCGTAGGTGCCTTTGAGCAGGATCTTGGCCCGGATTGCGGGCTTGTCGGGGTTGCTCACCAGTGAATAGCCCGTTACGTTGTTGCCCTTTTGCTGAAGGTGCAGTTCAAAATGATACACCAGCAACATTCCGCCCGGTTCTTGGGCCAAGCGGCCCGACCAGATCCCCGTGAGGTTTTGGGCCAGGACACACAGGGGCAAGCACACAAAAATTGGGACAAAAGACCAGCGCATAGACGTTGCCATTTTGCCCCAATTTAAAGATTATCCCCGAAAATTTGTTGCCGGATGGCAGATTACCGCATCAAGTACAGTTTGCCGTACCCATTCTTGAACAGGTGGTCGCCCCCGCTCTCGCGCGATTGGAAACTTTCGCCGTTGCGGTCCATGACATCAACTTTGTAGAGATACACGCCCCGGCCCAGTTCTTGGCCAAACTCGTCGGTCCCATTCCAAGCAAATTCCGAAATGTTGTTGCCCACGCGCAGGGGGCCGAGTTCGTCCTTGAAAATGGTCTTGACCACCTTGCCCGTAATGGTCATGATCTGGACCCGCAGGTTGTCGGGCACTTCGCCCGTGAGCGTGAACACAAAGCGGGTACTGGTGCTGAACGGATTGGGATAAGGGTAAAAATTCGTCACCGTGGTCTCGTTGATCACCCGGAACGAGATGCGGTAGGGCTGGATGCCCGATCGGTTGCCCGTGGCATCGGCGGCCTGGACCGAGAGCACATAAGTGCCGTTTTGCAGGGTGGTTGAGCGGTATTCCACTGTAAACCGGTTGTCGGCGGTCACGTTCCAAGTCAGGTTGGGGTCGTTCATGTAAACCCGCCGGGGTGCGCAGTTGGGGCACTGGCGGGCCAGCAGGATTTCAAAATTGGCCGTGTCGCGCTTGGGCAGGTAGCGGTTTTCGTCGCGCAGCGAGATCTGGATCACCGGGGCCGGGGCAATAATGTCCCCATCCATGATCGGCCGCCCGTCGATGGTCACGTCCAAGATGGGGTTGATGTCGTCAGGCTTGACCCGGAACCGGGCTTGGAGCGTATTGTTCTCGTAGATTTGCTCGGGCAAAATGCGCGGGTTCACCGTGACGCTCACCCGGTTGTCGCCCTTGAAGTTGGGCGAAAACAGGCGCAGGCGAATCCGGGCAAAACTATTGCGGCGCAACGGCGGGATTTTTTCGCGCTGGGTGATCACCCGGCCCGTTTGGGCATTGGTAATGGTGGATTCGACGGTCAAACTGTCCTGAAAATCATTGCCCGAGATATTGAGAAAGTTGAAACCGATCCGCACCGAATCGCCCTCCACCACTTCCAGCGTGGTGTTTTCGCGGTAGCTGACGGTGTCATGGAGGAGAATGCCCTCGGGCACTTCGCGGTAAACGACCTGCCAGCGCTGCAACTGGGCCGGCGTGCGGTTCAGGGAATCGCGAGTGGTGAGGCGCAACCGCAAATAGGGGAAGTCTTTGGCACTCAGGTCGCGGAGGCTGGCCCCATCGCCAACCACACTGTTGCGCACCAATTGTTCCCGGCCTTGGAGATCGATCCCGAACACATCCAGTTGCCAGCTTTCGCGCACCGGCTGTTCCAATCCGTTGATGAGGCGGAAAATATTGCCCCACTCGGCAGCGGGCCCAATCAAGGTGGAGGTCACCGATCCGTTGGTGGCTGGGGGAATGCTGATGGTGTGGGCCAAGGTAATTTCCTGTACCGTCACGTCGCCCAAGGCGGGGTTGGCCGTGCGCACTTGGGCCGTGCCGGGGGCGGCGCCTTTTTGGCCAATGATGATAAACGGCGAGCCGCCGGGGGTTCGGGCCAGAAAGTCTTGGGCGTTGACCCCAATGCTGGTCAGGGGGCCAATGGTGCTTTGCCATTGGGTGGTGGCATTGCGCGAGTTCATGATGATGACATAATCGCCGGGCTTCATTCGGTCGATCATGTCCGTGACCACGCCCGTGCGCTGCGGCCAGCATTGGTCAATGGCCATCACCATCAGATCCGCCCCGCAAACGGCCGGGTGGGCATCTTCAAATTTATAGCTTCGTCCAGTTTGGCCATCGATGAAGAGCAAGAGCAACCGGTCGTTGGTGGATCGGCGATTACAATACGGGCTGGGCTGATCGGTGGCACATGCACTGGCCGTGGCAATCGTGTTGCCGTTGATTACCAGTTGATAACGGTTCCAGTTGGGGTTGCTGCCCCCGACGGCCCGCACGTTGATGTTGAGCACAGGATTGTCAAAGTTCCAACGGCCCCGGTTTTGATCCAAGCTGACCCGGTTTACTGTACTTCGGCGGAACTGGGGCGGGCGGCTTTGGGACCATCCGCTGGGGCTGTTGTTGATGTAGACAAACGAAGATTCGGCCCAAGTGGAATCGTCTTGGGCGGTCAGGTCGGCATAGCGCACCCGCCAGTAATAAACGGTGCTGTCGTGGGAGGCCAGGTTGGAAAGCAGGTTGGTGGTCCATTGGGGGGTTACATAACCAAACAGGATGGTATCGCGGCGGGCGGCACTGTTGAACCGCGCCGAAGTGTCCAATTGGAAGCGGTAGCGCCGCTCGCCCGAACCAGGATTGGAGTTTTGGGCCACAAAAAACACGGGCTGGCGGCTTACGATGCTGTATTCTTTGGGGGCAATGGCCAGCATGGTGCCGCGCAGCATGGTGTAGTTGAGAATGGCGGTGTTGTTGTTTTCGTTGGTCTCGTCGATCTGATTGGTCGCGTCCACGGTCACCTCAAAAATATTGTTGCCCGCAATTCTGTCCTGGGCATTGCGGGGGTTGACGATGGTGAAATAGATCGTGTCCTGGTAGTTGACGGGCGGGTAGGTGCGGATCGGCAAAAACTCGGTGGTGAAATCGCTGAAAGTCCGCCGCACCGAAACGGTGAGCGGGGTGGGGCTGGTGAGGCCCAAGTTGGTAACCGGAATGGCGATCCGGAACGAATCGGCCTGGGCCGTGATGGTGTTCCGCTCGGTAAAGCTTTGCAAGAACAACGTATTGCTCGATACCGAATAATCGGGCTTGTTGAGTTTGAAGAGTTGAATGGCCGGATCGCCCTGCAACAAAAACTGTTGGGCGTTGGCGACGTTCACTTCCCCGGGGAACCGCGACAGGTAATCGCGCAGGAAGGTTTGCATGATCAGGCCAATGGGCTGGTTGATCAGTTCCCGTTTGGCGAAAGCATTGTCATAAAAAGTTTGGGTATAGGCGCGCAGTGGTCCGGTGAGGCCCAAGTGGGAGTGGGCCAAGAAGAGGATGGCCCCTTTGTTGGGGGTAAGTATCCAGTCCTCGCCCAGCGAAATGGTTTGGCGGAAAGCATCGCCCGAACCGCAGCCGTTGATGAGCATCATGGGATAGCGGCCTTTGTTGTTGAAATTGAGGCGGGGATCGGAAGCCCGGCCGATGTCGATATCGGTAAAGTCCAGCGCGGCGTGGCCATAGAAGGTGATCAGGTTCACCCCCCGGTTGATCTGGTCGGTCACATTGAGGAATTCCACATTTTCGGTGGTTCGTTTGGAGATGGTCTCCACTTTGGCCCCCAAAAAGTTGCCTTTGGCCACCTCGGCAAAACCATCCATATAGCGGCGGAAATCGCGGTTTTCATTGACGTTCAGGCCCCCGCTCAGGTGCAGGATGTTCTTTTTCCAGAGGGCGGCGGCATTGTACTCCATGCTCTCATATTCACGCACTTTGGCCAGGTAGTCCAGCACTTGCTGGGGGTTGTTGGCCGCCAAACGCCCGGTGGCCAGCGCGGGCACGTGCTCGGGGAAACCGCCCAGCCCGGCGGTCAGTTCGTGGTCGGAGGCGGGGCCACCCCAAGGGGGGATGTTGGCCCAAGTGGCCAGCGAAGGCCCGTTCATAAAGTGGTTGAGCTGCATTTGGAGGCCCTTGCCCAAGATGAACAGGAACTTGGGCTGGCCCTGCGCAAGGGCAAAAGCGGCGAAACGGCGGATGGCCAATGGGTTGGGTTCGCCGTCGGAAAACTGGTCGTAAAGGTCATTAACATCCACCAGCAGGGGCTTGTAGTTGCCACCGGCCTCGGAGGCGCGGTAATCGGCGTAGGCTTGGGCGGCGTTGGGCACTTGGCCCACCGCCCGGGCCACAAAAGGATGGGTAACGATCAGATAATCGGAGGTTTGGACTGGCAAGCGGCGGAAAGTGACCGGCAGGATTTGACCTACGTTGTTCACCCGGTTGTCGGCCAGCAGGTTGCGCTGTACGGTAGTCTGGTCGATGGTAAAGTCCAAATTATTGCCCGATGCCATTGGGTTGATGGCCCGGATGTTCCATTCGTCGGTCAGGTCAAAGAGGCGCACGCCACTGGCAGCATTGGCGAGCACCACCCGCGACCGTCCGCCGGGCACTTGGTTGAGCCAGAGCTTGCGCAGCCCGGCTCCTTGCAGGTCAAACCCTTGGGGGTAAAAAATCCTGACAAAGGCCAAGCACATGTCTTCATTCCCCGCCAGCACTTGATTGACCCGGTAGCCGGCGAAGAAATTGCCGTTGCGGCGGGGCAGTACCACACTGTCGGGCGTAGCTTCAATGTCCACGGTGCGGTAGTTGTTGAACTGCGCCCCGCCAATCGGGCGGCGCATGGAGTCCAGG